>DAOUEH010000019.1:0-6352 GCA_034430635.1 Dehalococcoidales bacterium
GCGATGTGCGGGGCGCTGAGCAGGCGGTAGTTGCCCTTGAAGCGCCGGGCGCAGAAGCTGGCGATATTGGGCGTGCTGACGATGACGATGCCGCCGGGCCGGGTGATGCGGTACATCTGCTGCGTAATCTCGTGGGGATTGTCCACGTGCTCCATGACGGCGAAGCAGTAGATGACGTCAAAGTAATCGTCCGCGTAGCTGGCCTTGCTGAGCTCCCCGGCGTAAGCGCGCACGTCCGGGTAGTGCTCCCGCACGTAGTTAATGGTAAACTCGGAGATATCCATACCGTGCTTCTCCCAGGCCGGGTCGATGGCGGAGAGGAAGAAACCCGGGCCGCAGCCCACGTCCAGGATTCGGCCCGGCGGCAGGCGGTGGATGTAATCGATATCGCCCCGGTAGCGGTTTTTAATCTTGTCCTCCCGCTCCTCCAGCAGGTGGCGGACGGTGCCGTCGGGGTCGACGGTCGCCTCCCAGAAGGTCTCCTCGTACTCGGTCTCCGTCCGGGGGTTCTGGTAGACCAGCCCGCACTGCCGGCAGCGCACGTAGCGGTTGCCCTGGTAATCGTGGTAGAGGTAAGCCGCCGCGTCGGCGCCGCAGAGGTAGCAGTTCACCTCTTCCTTCGTTTTCGGCGGCCGGGCCGGGGCCCAGGTCAGCTGCGATAGTTGCATTCAAACCACCTCCGTTTCTATCCAGCTATCGCTGAAAAAGACCTCCGGAGGCACCGTCTTGTCGTCGATGTAGAGGTCGGCCTCCGGCTTGCCCATGATAATGCGGTGATATTTCACGCCCCAGGCGTCCAGCTGGCGGCGCGTCCGCTCGTGCCAGTCGATGCCGGTGGTGCCGCCGCGCGCCGTGAAGAAGAGCACCCGGTGCCCGCCTTCGTAGAGGCGGTTAATCTTCTCGATGACGGCCCGGAAGGGGACGGCCTTCTCGTAGTCGCCGTGGGTGTTGGTGCAGATGGTGCCGTCGATATCGAAACAGTAGCTGGTCATGGTACTAGGCAACTTCCAGATACTCCTTGAAATACCTCAGTTTGGCGGCGTTGGCCTCCTCTTCGGGGGTAATCCGCTTGATGCCGTCGCCCAGGTAGACGGGGAACTTGCGGGCGTTGGAGACGAGGATGCCGAGGCCCCTGGCCTCCAGCGAGGCGGCCTGGTCGCTGCCGTACATCGCCCGGTCCAGGGTGATGTGCCGCTCGATGGCCACCGCCCCCAGGGCTATGGCGAAGACGGACGGCATGGGGCTGGTCTCGTGGCCGCTGTAGCCCACCTCGCAGCCGTAGCGCTCGCGAAGGCTTTTAATACAGCCCAGGTTGAGGTCTTCCTCGCGGGCGGGGTAGTTCGCCTGGCAGTGCATCAGCACGAAGGGGCAGCGGTGCCGGCGGAAGCAGGCGACGGCTTTATCGATATCCTCGCAGGTGCTCATGCCGGTGGAGACGAAGGTCGGCTTGCGCTCCACGGCGATGAAGTTGAGCAGGGGCAGGTTGGTGAGCATGGCCGAGGCGACCTTGTTGTGTTTCAAATGGAACTGGCGCAGGAACTGCTGGCTCTCGATGTCCCAGGCGGAGGCGAACCACTCTATATCCAGGCGGCGGCAGTAGTCGTCGATGATGGTGTATTCCTCTTTGCCGAACTCCAGCCCCTCTTTCTGCGCCCGCTGCGTCGTCCCCCAGGGGCTCTCGCGGGGGGAGTCCAGGAACTCCTGGCTGTAGACGATATCCACGGTACGCTTCTGGAACTTGACGGCATCGCAGCCGCCGTCCCTGGCGAGCTTGATGAGCTGCCTGGCGATTTCGATATCGCCGTTGTGGTTGATGCCTATCTCGGCGATGATGAAGGGCGGTCTGGCTGGAGAGTTCATCTGCATGGCTTGGCCACCTTCTTATTTATTAGGGCCGGGTGATTCAACCGTTTTCCCGAGCCCGTTGAGATTATGGCATTTAACATTCGGGCTACAAATAAAGTCATACCTGAATATTTATGGGTGCTACCTTTTATATATTTTTTACTTTCCATCCAGATATTGGGGGTAGCCACCAAAAGATTTGGGGGCTTTATTCACTACGGCATGTTTTACTGAATGCCAGAATAGGTGCGAGCACCATTGTATATTGCATAAATGACGCCAAGCTTGAGGAATCCTGATAATGAATAACCTTATAGATAACGCCCCGGTGTGCGTGGTGGGGCTGGGCTACGTGGGGATGCCCCTGGCGCGGGGGCTGGCGCGGCATTATAAGGTTATCGGCTACGATATCGATACTGCCAAGTTAGAGGCCCTGGCCGCCGCACCGGGTACGCCCGAACCCAACCCGGAGTTCACCGCCGACCCCAAATGCATCCGGCAGGCCGGGGTCGTCATCATCTGCGTGCCCACCCCGGTGACCGCCGCCAAGCAGCCGGACCTTTCTTATATAGAGAAGGCGGCGCGCATCGTGGGGGAGAACCTGAAGCCGGGCAGCCTGGTCGTGCTGGAGTCCACCGTCTTCCCCGGCACCACCGAGGAAATCGTCGCCCCGATACTGGAGAAATATTCCGGTCTTACCTGCGGGCGCGACTTCAAGATTGGCTACTCGCCGGAGCGGGTCAGCCCCGGCGACGACGAGCACACCCTGGACAAGGTCACCAAGGTGGTGGCGGGCATGGACGGGGCGAGTATCGCCGTCCTCAAAGAGCTTTACGGGGCGGTGGCGCCGGAGGTGTTCGTCGCCCGCGACATCAAGACGGCCGAGGCGGCCAAGGTCATCGAGAACATCCAGCGCGACCTCAACATCGCCCTGATGAACGAGCTTTCCATGATATTCAACCGCATCGGGGTGGATACCCGCGACGTCCTGGCGACGGCCGCCACCAAGTGGAACTTCAGTCCCTATACACCGGGGCTGGTGGGGGGGCACTGCATCCCGGTCGACCCGTACTACCTCGTCCACAAGGCGCGCCAGCTCAACTACGCCTCGCGCGTCATCCTGGCGGGGCGGGCCATCAACGACCGGATGCCGGCCTACGTGGCGGAGATGACCGAAGGCGCCCTGGAGGAGGCGGGCAAGCCGGTCAAGGGCGCCCGGGTGCTCGTCATGGGGCTTACCTACAAGGAGAACGTGGCCGATACGCGGGAGACGCCGGCCAAGGTGCTTATTAAGGAGCTCAAGCGGCGCGGCATGTGCGTACTGGGCTACGAGCCGCTGCTCACCAACGTCAACGGGGAGTTCGGCGTGGAGGCGCTGGCGGGCCTGGACGGGGTCAAGGCGGACGCCTTCATCCTGACGGTGGGGCACAAGGTCTTCCGGGAGCTGTCCCTGAACACTATCAGAGAGATGAGCACGGGCCGGCCGGTGCTTATCGACATCCGGGGTCTCTTCGACCGGCGGGAGGCCCTGGCACAGGGTTTCTGCTACTGCACCCTATGACACGTGGGATTAAAATTATGAAATTATGGCAAAAGATTAAGACCATGGAAAAGTCCCGGCTCTACGGCGGCCTCGGCATCGCCGCGCTGCTGGCGGTATTCTTCATTATCTCTTTCAGCATACGCACCTTCTTCCCCTACGACCAGGTCTTTACCGAAGGCGGGGTGAAGTTCACCAGCATCGACGGCTACTACCATATGTACCTGGTGGACAACATCGTCCACAACTTCCCCCATCTTACGGAGTTCAACCCGTATTTTATCTACCCGGGCGGGGCTGAGGTAGGCAGCCTCCACTTCTTCGACTGGCTGCTGGCGGCGATTATCATGGTATTCAGCCTGGGCTCTCCCTCCCAGCACTTCATCGACGTCATGGCCGCCTACTTCCCCGTCTTCCTGGCGGCCATCGCGGTGGTGCCGGTCTATTTCCTGGGCAAGGCCCTCTTCAACCGGGGGGTGGGACTGGTGGCGGCCGCCCTGGTGGCCGTCCTCCCCGGCGAGTACCTGGGGCGGTCAATCCTGGGGTTTACGGACTATCACGTCGCCGAGGCCCTCTTCAGCACGGTGCTCATGCTCTTCTTCGTGCTGGCCATCAAGGAGGGCGGGCGGCGCCGGCTGGGTCTGAACCACGTCCTCGGTGGCGACTACCGGCTCTTTAGGCGGCCGGTTATCTACGCCGTGCTGGCCGGCATCTTCCTGGGGATTTACCTCATCACCTGGGCCGGGGCCCTGCTTTTCGTGTTCATTATCTCGCTCTACCTGCTGATTCAGTTCGTGCTCAATCACCTGCGGGGCGAGTCCTCCGGGCACCTGGCGGTTACGGCCTGCGTCCTCTTCCTGGTGGCCTTCGCCATCTTCCTGACGACATCGCCCGGCGGCGACTTCCTGATTTCCCTCATCGCCGCCATCCTCCTCCCGGCCGTCCTGCTGGGTATATCGCGCTTTATCGCCGCCCGCGGCTGGCGGCCGTACCTCTACCCGGTGTCGCTGGTCGGCCTGGGGGTGGCCGGTGTCCTTATTTTGAATTTCGCCGCCCCGGACGTGTTCACCTCGCTCCTCTCCCGCTTCGGCATCTTCAACCCGGCGGGGGCCTCGGCGGCCACCACCATGGAGATGCAGCCCCTCTTCTCCCCCGCCGGCTCCTTCACGATGTCGGTGGTCTGGGCCAACTTCAACACGCATTTCTACATCGGCATCATCGTGCTGCTCTATTTCATAGCCTACCGGCTCATCTACCGCCGCCAGAACGACCAGATGCTACTCCTCCTCGTCGTCTGGAGCCTGGTAATCCTGGTCGCCGCCATATCGCAGCGCCGCTTCGCCTATTACCTGGTGATGAACGTGGCCCTGCTTTCGGCGCACTTTGCCTGGAACTTCATCTGGCTGATGGGGCTGAAGCGTATCGTGGAGCGACGCCGTACCGCCGCCGCGGGCGAGCCGGTGACCGACGGGGCCGGGAAGGAAGCCAGGCCCGGACGCCGGGCATTTACCGTCTATCACATCAATGTCATTCTGGCGGTCTTCTGCGTGTGTATCTACGTGGCCGTCCCCAGCATCACCCAGGGGAAGACCGCCGCCGAGGCGGCCCGCTTCGCGCCCTCCGACGGCTGGCAGGCCTCGCTGCTCTGGATGAAGGACAACACCCCCGAGCCCACCGGGGATTCCGGCGCCTACTACGCCCTTTACCAGGCGCCGGGGAACGGCGAGGAGTTCGCCTACCCCGCCACGGCCTACGGGGTGACTTCCTGGTGGGACTACGGTTACTGGATTACCCGCATCGCCAACCGCATACCCAGCGCCAATCCCTCGCAGGCGGCGGCCCCCATCGAGAAGGTCGCCGGGCTGTTCCTGGCGCAGGACGACGCCACCGCCCGCGAGCTGGCGGACGAGCTGGGCTCGGCCTATCTGGTCATCGATGCCCCCATGGTCACCAGCAAGTTCTGGGCGATGGCCGTCTGGGCGGGCAACAGCCTGGACGAGTACGCCGGCGTCTACTACGTGCCCTCCGAGGAGAAACTGGTGCCGGTGCAGTTCTACTATCCCGCCTTTTACCAGAGCCTGGCCGTGCGGCTGTACTACTTCGACGGGGAAGCCGTCCGGGCGGATACGCCAATCGTGATTACCTACGAGGAGCGCGTTGACCGCAGCGGTAAGACCTACCGGGTGGTCACCGACATAACCCAGTTCCTGAGCTACGATGACGCCCTGCAGTACCTGAAACTCTATGGCTCGGAATATACCCTTATCGCCGGGCTCGACCCCCTGGTGAGCCCCATCGATATAGAAGCCGTGGCCGACTGCCACCTGGTCTACAGCTCGGGGCCGGACGCCGCCGGGGCCGAAGGCGAAGGCGAGCCGCCCGTCAAGGTCTTTGCCTGGAGCGATGAAGCGGGGGCGATGCCGGGCGGTATTACCATGAATATTACGGAAGGCGCCGAATGACCAGAGTAACGCTCATCAACCCGCCGCAGTTCACCCGCTACCCCCAGCCCCCGCTGGGTCTGGCCTCGATTGCGGCGGTGCTGGAGGGGGAGGGGCATACGGTATCCGTGCTGGATGCCAACGCCCTCAACCTGCCGCCCCAGGATATCGTGGAACAACTGCCGGAGAGCGACGTCGTCGGGATTACCGCCATGACGCCGACGATTAATCACGCCATGGGCATCGCCTGTAACATCCGGCTGGCCCGGCCGGGGCTGCCGGTTATTCTCGGCGGGGCCCACGCGACGCTGCTGCCCCGGGAGACCCTGGCGGCCGCCCCGGAGATAGACTATATCGTCCGGGGGGAGGGCGAGGCCACCATTATCGAGCTGCTGCGGGCCATCGAGGGCCACGCCTCCCCGAAAGATATCCCCGGCATTACCTACCGCGACGGGGGCAGCATCGTCAGCACGCCGGCCCGCGATAACGGCGTCGATATCACGGCGCTGCCCTTTCCCGCCTACCA
>DAOUEH010000020.1:0-1591 GCA_034430635.1 Dehalococcoidales bacterium
TCCGGGACGGCACGCCTGTCGAGCCGGGTGCAATCGCCGCCAGCATCAGCGGGGCCCTCGGCGGCATCCTCAAGGCGGAGCGCACCGCCCTCAACTTCCTGCAGCGACTCAGCGGCATCGCCTCGCTGACGGCCCGCTACGTGGCGGCGGTCGAGGGGCTCAAGGCCCGCATCGTGGATACCCGCAAGACCACGCCGGGCCTGCGGATTTTGGAGAAATATGCCGTGCGGGCGGGCGGCGGCCACAATCACCGCCTGCACCTGGGCGACGCCGTCCTCATCAAGGACAACCACCTGGCCGCCCTGCGCGCCACCGGCCTGAAGCTCAAGGACATCCTGGCGAAGGCCCGCCGCAACGCCCCCGAGGGCATCACCATCGAGGTAGAGGTCACCAGCGCCCCGGAGGCCGCCGAGGCCGCTAAAGCCGGTGCCGACATCGTCATGCTGGATAACATGGCCACCGACGAGATGCGGCGCGCCGTGACGCTGGTGGCGGGCAAGGCCAGACTGGAGGCCTCGGGGGGGATTACGCTGGAAAACGTGCGGGCGGTGGCCGAGACGGGCGTGGATATAATATCGGTGGGGGCGCTGACCCACTCCTTCAGGGCGCTGGATATCAGCCTGGAGCTTGAGGCCCAGACACTGAAACTACTCTAAGCAGGTTATCTATCCGGCGGTCTTTTCCAGCAGGATGCGGCTCGTCCTGAAGTCTATCTCCCGGATGGTGGCCGCCACTTCCCGCTTTTCCCCGAAGAGCGTCGTCACCAGGAGCTTACCGCCCTCGGCCCTGACCGAGGCAATCTCCTCGGCCAGGAGCTCCTCCTGGCCGCCGCCGCTAATGTAAGCCTTTGCCAGACACATAATTAAGACCCTCCCAGCCGCTTGAGCGTGCCGGATAGTATGGCGCTGACCTTATCCATATTGGCCACCGCCTCCAGGATTTCGGCGGCGGCCCCGGTCTCGCCCATCGCCCGGGCCTTCTCCGCCCACTCCTTGAACTCCTCGCTGTGCTCCTGGTTGTGCTCCACCCAGTAGCTCAGGAGCTTCTTCAGCTTGTCCCTGTCGTCGTTGCTCATTACTTCCCCCTTGCCCGGTTTAACCGAATTTATCGCGGCTGTCCAGCATCACCGTCACCGGCCCGTCGTTCTGGATAGCCACCTGCATGTGCTGCTGAAAGCGCCCCGTGGCCACCCTGAGGCCGCTGGCGCGGGCCAGCCCCACGGCGTAGTCGAAGAGGCGCTCGGCCGCCTCCGGCGGCGCCGCCGTGACGAAGCTGGGCCGCCGCCCCCGGCGCGTGTCGGCCAGCAACGTGAACTGGCTCACCAGCAGCAGCTCGCCGCCGGTATCCAGCGCGGAAAGGTTGAATTTGCCGTCGTCGTCGGCGAAGATGCGCAGGTTGATGATTTTCTGCACCAGGTACTGCGCGTCACCCTCGGTGTCACCCCGCGCTACCCCCAGCAAGACCACCAGACCGTGGCCGATGCTGCCTACCTCTACCCCGCCAATGGTGACAGAGGCACCGGTCACACGCTGGAGTAACGCCTTCACGGCACCGGGCTACCTTCCCTTTTCGCTTTTACCTGCCCCGGCCT
>DAOUEH010000021.1:0-3128 GCA_034430635.1 Dehalococcoidales bacterium
CCGGCGACGATATCGTGAACGGGGGTGCCCACCTGCTGCAGGTGAATCATATCGCTCTTGGCGAAGACGCTGCAGCGCCCGGCCACGCGCGGCGGGCTGGCCGATTTGAGGGCCACCTCGCCGAACTGCTCGATGGGGATGCCCATGCGCGAGGCCTGCTGGTCTAAAAACGAGCCCGTCCCGGCGGCGCAGACGCCGTTGAGGGCGAAATCGGCCACCTTGGGCGGGGCGCCTTCGGCCTCGTGCTTGAGGACGATGAGCTTGGAGTCCTCGCCGCCGATTTCCAGGATAGTCTCGACCTCCGGGTGGAAGCGGGCCGTCCCGGCGGCCTGGGCGGTAATCTCGTTGACGAAGGGCATTGCCAGCAGGCCGGCGATAAGCTGCCCGCCGGTGCCGGTGGCGGCGGCCGCAGTAAATTTTTCGGGCGGGTACTCCCCGAGGACTTCCGTAAGCACGGCCAGGATAGTCTCGACGGGCTGGCCCCGGGTGCGGACGTAGCGGGAGGCGACGATGTTGCCGGCCTCGTCCAGCACCACGGCCTTGGCGGTCACCGAGCCGATATCGATACCCAGTTTCATAGGCAGGACTCTCTCACCAGAAATACTCGGCCGCGCTCCGGCACATGCGAATAGGCGGCTTAGTATCTATTATATAGGGTGGTCTGCGGGTGTGCAAACCCGCCTGAAATGCAAGAGGGGGAAGCCGCCATGCCCCTGAACGACTCCCCCCATGAAAGAGGTAGGAGGAAAAATTATATGGAAATCAGTATCTTATCCTGACGCTGGTATTATAAAAGGCCCGAAGTGACGGTGGAATCGGACTAAAGACCTAAAACAGAGGGCGAGAAAATCACAAAATTGCGGTAACGGGGGAAAAGGGGGACTACCGCTATGAGTGGAGGGAGAAATAGAGGTCGATGAGGATGGAGAGGGTGCGCATGCGGTCTACCAGGGGGCTCTCGGAGGACTTATCGGCGGGGGGTTTGGTGAGCCGGGTTTCCATCTCGTCGGCCAGGCCGGTTATCATCTTGCGCAGGTCGTCGGTGCCCTCTTGCCGGCCCAGGGCGCTCACCTGCGCGATGAGCTCCGGCGGCGCCACGTTTTTGAGCTGTTGGACGGCCATGGAGATATTGAGGTCTTTCAGTCCTTGCAGGACTCCCTGCACCTTCTTGCCCTGCTCCTCGCGCTGGCGCTCCTGCGCCGCCTGGTCTTCCTGCTGGCGGGTGAACTGCTGCTGCAGGCGCATCAGCTCGTCGAATCCGTCCTCTTCTTCTTCGGGCATGTCCGTCCTTTTCTGGCTGGCGAGCCAGGATTCGAACCTGGGCTAAGGGATCCAAAGTCCCCTGTGCTACCACTACACAACTCGCCAGGGCCGCTTTCTGGATTATAACATCTGGCTATGGTGGTGGCAACGGGGGACTGGACAGGCCATTTTACGTTATGCTAAGCTACGGCAGATTAAGAGCCGGAGGGGGTTAGGATGCAAGCGACTCAGGGTAAGACCTGGATGTCCACCGTAGCCGGTGTACTGAGCATCGTCGCCGGGGCCTTCAACGCCCTGGGGGCCATCTGGATTACCTTTCTCCTCATAGCCACGCGCAACTGGACGTTCCCTTACGGCTATATCAGCCCTTACGATTTACCCTTCGCCACCTCCATCCTCTCCGTCATCCTGGTTATCAGCCTGATATTCTGTATTATCGGGGCGGTGTTCCCCGTTGTCGGCGGTATCTTCGCCCTGCAGCGGCGCTACTGGGGCTGGTCGCTGGCCGGGGCCATCGTCGCCATATTCACGTCGCTCCCCTTCGGGGTGCTGGCCACCATATTCATCGCCCTGGGGAAAGACGAGTTTAAAAATTCTTAATGGCGTTATCGCCCTGACATTTTAATCGATTATCAGGCTTGAGTAACGTATGAGACCTTCACGCAGGGTTTTACTGGGCGTTTTCTGGCTGGCGGCCGTCGTTATCGTCGGCGTCGTCGGCTATCAGGTTATCGAGGGCTGGAATTTCCTCGACGCCATCTACATGACGGTCACCACCATCACCACCGTCGGCTACCGGGAGGTGCACGAGCTCAGCGATGCCGGGCGTATCTTCAGCATCTTCCTCATGTTCGGCGGCGTGGGTGGGGCTTTCTATGCCCTGAGCGGCATCGTGGGCTACATCGTCGAGGGTAATATCGGCACCGTATGGGAGAGGCGTAAGATGAAGAATAAAATCAAAGGCCTGAAGGGGCATTTCATTCTCTGCGGCTACGGAAGGGTCGGCGAGGAGATTGCCCGCACCTTCAAGGAAGAGGACGCACCCTTTATCGTCATCGATAACCGGCCGGAGTGCATCGGCCTGCTGGAAAAGACCGACTATATCTACATCGACGGCGACGCCACCCGGGACGACATCCTCAAGCTGGCCGGTATCGAGCGGGCCCGCGGCCTGATTGCCGCCGTGGGCACGGATACCGACAACACCTATATCACCCTTTCGGCGCGGGGGCTGCGGCCGGATATCTACATTGAGGCCCGCGCCTCCACCATCGAGGCCGTGACCAAGCTGGAGAGGGCCGGGGCCGACCGCGTCATCCTGCCGCACGCCATCGGCGGCAACCGCATGGCCATGCTGGCGCTGCGCCCGGCCGTGGTGGATTTCATCGATAAAGTGGTCTACAGCCGGGGCCGCGAGATGCAGCTGGAGGCGGTGGATATCAAGGACGAGTCCCGCGTCAAGGGGCTTAAAATCAAGGATATCCAGGGCAAGACGAGTGTTACCGCCCTGGCCCTGCAGAAACAGGGGCGGGCTCTGATACCCAATCCCGCCAGCGACGTGGTAGTGGAGGCGGGCGACCAGCTGATTGTCATCGGCACTCGCCCGCAGCTCATATCCCTGGAAAAGGCGCTCTGAGGCGGGGCGCCAGGATAAAAAGAGGCTCCGTAACCGGGCCTATCGGGTAAGGGTTACGGAGCACGGGACCGCCATAGCGGCGGCTCCCCCGGGGCGGGTGACCTTTGCCTGGCTATTTCTTGGCGGCTGCCCTGGGCTTCTTGTAAATGGCCTCGATTTCACGCTTCCAGCGGGGGGCCCGGTCGGCCATGAACCGCCGCGTGGGCTGTACCTCGGTGCTTACCAGCAT
>DAOUEH010000022.1:0-5637 GCA_034430635.1 Dehalococcoidales bacterium
GGGGGTCTTGAAAAACGAGGGCGCGGGTGACGCCATAGCGGCCCAGGGTGTCGCTATAGTCTTCGGGCTTATCGCCCAGTACCAGGGCGGTCACGTCGCCGCCGGTCGCCGCCGCGATACGCCGGGCCTCGGTGAGCAGCCCCAGGCCGGTCTTGCTTGTCTCCCCGCCGCTTATCTCCGGCAGCACCCAGATTTCCTTGGTCTTTGTCATGGTCTATATCTCTGTATTATTTTGTCATGCCCGTGAAAACGGGCATCCAGTCCGGTCTGCCCCTCCCCGGAATCAATCCCCCTGGCCCCCTTCCTTTCCCAAAGGAAGGGGGGTAAATAAAAGAGGGGCGGCGCCCCTCTTGGACGCCCCGCTATGATAACCGGACGCTAAATCTCCCGCCCCACCTTATCGCCCTCCAGTATGGCCATGTCCACCTTGCGCGGGGCCACGCAGTCGCCGATGCGGTAAAGCTCTTTTACCTTACCCTTCAGGGCCTTGTAGAGCCCGTCCTCGGCGCGGTTGCCCAGGGCGTAGACGACGCTGTCGTGCCCGCGGAAGGTATGCCACTCGTTGGAGTAGAAGTTGAGGCCGCTCACGTCCAGCCCCTTGATTTCGACGACGGCGAAGTCCGGCGTGAAGGTGACGCCCTTTTGCGCCAGGCGCTGGTGCGAAAGATAAGCGTCCTGCGAGGGCCCCAGCTCCGAGCCCACCGTCGGCGACGAGGTGACGATGTGCACCTGCCGCCCCCGCGCCGCGAGCAGTTCGGCGGTGGCCGTGGCCTGGTGGTGGCCGTCGTTATCGATAAACAGGACCTTTTTGCCCACCTCCGGCTCGCGGAGGAGGGCCTCCCAGGCGTTGAAGATATTGGGGCCGTCGGCGCCGGGGAGGGGGCATTCCTTGGGGACGGCGCCGGTGGCGATAATCACCGCGTCCGGCTTCTGCTCCAGGACGAAATCCAAGGTCGCTTCCTGGTTGAGGACGACGAGGACGGGGAGGCGCTTGAGCTGGTTCTCGCCGTTGCGGACGATGGCCTGCATTTCCTCGCGCCCCGCCCCCAGCGCGGC
This sequence comes from Dehalococcoidales bacterium, assembly GCA_034430635.1. Classification (GTDB taxonomy): domain Bacteria; phylum Chloroflexota; class Dehalococcoidia; order Dehalococcoidales; family RBG-16-60-22; genus DAOUEH01. The sequence continues at coordinate 1,057 of DAOUEH010000022.1, forward strand.
GATGTTCAGCTGCCCGCCGAGCTTATCCGCCCGCTCGCAGAGGGTGACGTTGTGGCCGCGCCGGGCGGCCGTTTCGGCGGCGCGCATCCCCGCCGGGCCCCCGCCGATGATGAGCACCCTTTTCTTGAAAGCGGCCGGCTTGAGCGAGCCGGCGCCGCGCTCCTTCTCGGCGCCGATATCGGGGTTCTGGATGCAGCCGATGGGCTCGTTCAGGCCCACCCGCCCGTAGCAGCCCTGGTTATCGGCCACGCAGTAGCGGATTTCCTCCAGCTTGCCTTCCATGGCCTTCCTGGCCATCTGGGGATCGCAAATCTGGGCGCGCACCATGCCGACCATGTCGGCCTGCCCGTCGGCCAGGACGCGCTCGGCCATGACCGGGTCGTTGATGCGGCCGGTGCAGAAGACGGGCAGCTTAACGACGCCCTTGATACCCGCCGCCAGGGGGATGGTGTAGCCCAGGGGGGAGTGCATCGAGGCCCCCACCAGGTAGAGGTTATAAAAAGTAGCCAGGCTCAAGTCGACGAAATCTATCTGCCCGTCGGCCTCGAACTGGCGGGCGATTTCTTTGGCGTCTTCCAGGGTCAGGCCTCCCGGTACCATCTCGTCGCCGCAGAGGCGGATGCCCAGGGTATAATCCGCCCCGACGGTCTTGCGCACCGCGGCGATGACCTCCCGCGGGAAGCGCAGCCGGTTCTCCAGGCTGCCGCCGTAGTCGTCCTGACGCAGGTTGGTGAGAGGGGAGAGGAACTGGCGCAGCAGCGAGCTATGTCCTAATTGCAGCTCGATGCCATCGAAGCCCCCTTCGCGCACGTTGGCGGCGGCGCGGCAGAAAGAGTCGGTAATCTCGGCGATATCCTCCGGCTCCATCTCCTTGGGCACCTCGCGGAACATGAAGTCGGGGACGGGGGAGGGGGCCAGCACCGGCAGGCGCGAGTAGGAGCCGTCGCCCTGGGCGCCGTTGTGGTTGAGCTGGGCGAAAATCCGCGTCTCGTACTCGTGGACGGCGCGGGTTATTTTCCGGTAGCCGGGTATTACCTCCGGCTTCCAGGCGTCGATGAGCTTCTCGTAGGAGTGGTCGGTGGGGTGGACGGACTGCTCCTCGGTGATAATCAGACCGGCCCCGCCCCTGGCCCGCTCCGCCAGATAGTAGACGTGCCGCTCGGAGGGCAGATTTGCCTCGGCGAAGTTGGTGAGGTGGGCGGAAAACGAGATGCGGTTGGGCACGGTGACCCGGCCTATCCGGAGCGGTGAGAAGAGGTATTTGAACTGTCCGTACATCTGGCGCCCCTTGTTAAAGGATATTACCCGGCGCGGTGCGGCGACCCGGCGGACGAAGCGTCCCGGCTCCAGCTGAGCCGGCACTCCGGGTCGGCGCTGTCGAGGTCGTGGCTCACGAAATAGGCCACGGCGGGGCAGCCCCCGCGGCACTTCTCGAAGCGGGGGCAAGTTCGGCAGGCGGCGGGGGCGAGCCCCCGGAAGGCCTTGAATACCGCCGAGCTATCCCAGATTGCCTTGAAGGTGGTCTCCCTTAAGGAGCCGCCGCGGAACTCCCCGGCCTGAAGGAAGGCGCAGGGATAGACATCGCCGACGGGGTCGATGCAGGCGGTCATCTTGCAGGCCCCGCACATGTCCAGCCCCAGCTGCCGCCGCCCGTCCGCCGAGATGGCGAAGAACGAATCGCCGGTGAGGATGGACGGGTCGTCGCCGAGCCAGTCGGCCAGCTCGCGGAGCTGGGCGGCGCTCAGCCGCAGCCTCTCCCAGCTCTGCCGCGCCCGCCCCGAGGGGCGGAACCGCGAGACGCGTAAGTTCGCACCGTATGTTTTCGCCAGTCTTTTGAGCTCGTCAAGCTGCCGGAAGTTCACTGAGGTCACCACGGTATTGATGGAGAGGGGTATATCCCGGCCCGCCAGCCGCTCGATGCCCCGTACGATGCGGTGGAAAGACCCCGCGCCCCGGATGCTGTCGTTGACCTCCGGCGTGGCCCCGTCCAGGCTCACCTGGACGTTCACCAGGGGGTTGCCCGTAAAGAGGGCGACGGCCTCGTCGGTGAGGGCGGTGCCGTTGGTGGAGACGCAGGTGACGATGCCCTTGCCGTGGATATAGCGGAGGAGGGGCAGGAAATAATCACAGAGCAGCGGCTCGCCGCCGCCGAAGTTGATTTCGAAGACCTTGAGGGCCGCCAGCTCGTCGGCGACGGCGCGGCACGCGTCGTAATCGAGCTCGCCGGGGGAGGCCACGCTCGACGCGGAGAGACAGTGGACGCATTTAAGGTTGCAGCGGTGGGTGATTTCCCAGGTGATGTTGACCGGCGCCGAAAGCGGCCATTCAGCGTACTTCATGGCAAATCACCCCCTTGCCGGTCAGGTGGTCGGTGAGTTTGGGGAGGGAGCGCTCGATAATCTCGGCGGGGGTGCCGGTGCGCCCGGCGATGTCGGCCGCGATGGCGGGGAGTGTCCAGGTGCCGTCGAAATGCCGGGGATAGAGCCAGTCGCCGCTGCGCACGAAGCAGACCTTGTGGCGCGGCTGGTTGTAGAAAAGCAGGCCCCAGCTTTCCTTCCTTACCTGAACTTGCTCGGCCAGGCGGCAGGTCATGTCTAGTAGACCCCGCAGACGCCGTCGATGGAGAGCTCCTCGATGACGATTTCCTCGAGAACTTCGGGCTCCTCGACGGTCTCCTTTTCGTTTTGGGGGGTGAGTACTTTCTCTTTTTCCATTTTGTTTCGGCCTTCCTTTTCAAGGCAGGTCGGTTCCCTGCCGGTTTATTTACTGATATCATCCCTATTTTACAATTATTGGGGATTTCCTGCCACCCGCCCCTTTTTCTTGAAAATAAATAATTTTAAAGAATAATCTAAAAATAGTTGAAAAAGGTATTGACAAAGTTAATATCTATCCTTATAATATATTAAGATTATTAAGTACGGGCTAAATATAATTAATAAATACTGCCCCCAGTGATAAAAGAAAGGAAGCCGGACATGAAGCCAGAGCCCAAAGAGTGGCACGAGCTGACCAGAATGACCCAGGGCAAGCCGCTGACGGTGGAGCGGGTGCGCCTGGCCGATAGCGGCATCGCCATTGAGGGGAGCTTCGCGCTGCCCCCCCTGGCCAGCCTCTCCGCCGAGGACCAGGTCTTCGTCATGGCCTTCATGCGCTGCCACGGCTCCATCAAGGACATGGAGGAGATGTTCGGCATCAGCTACCCCACCGTGAAGAACCGCATCAAACGCATCGCCAAGAAGCTGGAGTTCGTCGAGATTGTCGCCGTTTCCAATCGGGAGGACGTCATCGCCGAGCTGGAGCGCGGCGATATTACCCCGGAAGAAGCCATAAGGAGGTTAAAGTCATGAAATGGCCACCCATGTGGATACGCGTCAAAATTAAAAACGAAAATACCAAGTTCGGGATATGGCTGCCGCTGTTCCTGCTCTGGCCGCTGGTGCTGGTGCTCCTCATCGCCTTCTCGCCGTTCATCATCATCGGCATCGCCGTCCTCTGGCCGAGCGGCTGGGGCAAGCTGGCCTGGCTGGCGCTGCGGTCGGCCGGCGGTATCATCTGCGCCCTGCACGGCCTCAGGGTAGACGTGGCCAACCCGAGGCGTAACGAAATAGTGTATATATCCGTCGTCTAGACGGTGAAGGAGGAAAGAAAAATGACCGATAGCAAGAAGAAGATCCTGGAGATGCTGGCCAAGGGGAAGATAAGTGCCGACGACGCCTACCGCCTGCTCGGCGTGCTCGACGAGGACGAGGGCAGCGGGGGCGAGCCTGCCCGGGCCGAGCCGGTTACCAGGGCCAGCGGTAAGTACCTGCGCGTCAACGTCATCCCCGACCCGGACTCGCCCGGCGGGGAGCGCGGCGACCGCGTCAACGTCCGCGTGCCCCTCTCGCTGATACGGGCCGGCATCAAGCTGACTTCGCTGATACCGTCCGAGGCCATGGACAAGGTCAACGACAGCCTCAAGGAGAAGGGCATCAACTTCGACGTGCGCTCCGTCAAGGCCGAGGACATCGAGGAGCTCATCCAGGCCCTGGGAGACCTGGAGATTGACGTGATGAGCGGCAAGGGCGAGAAGGTCAAGGTATTCGTCGAGTAGTATGTTTCACGGCGATGGCCGTTTACCACCCGGGGCGGCGGGGGAGCCAGTTGCCCTCCCCCGCTGCCCCCCTTTTCAGAAATAAATAGTCATGGTCCTCTAAGAGAGAAGTTTCCTGTGAGATTGATTGGAGGATAAATATGCGTTCAAGAAACTGGACAGAATCGTTAGCGAGAACGTGCGCCCGGCGGCCCTGGGTTACCGTGGGTATCTGGGTCGTGGCTATAGCTGCAGCCGCATTTCTGATGAACACTCTATTGGGAGATGCCCTGGTGACGGAGGTGGAGCCGACCAATAATCCCGAATCCAGCGAGGCCCTCGATCTTATGAACGAGCGGCTGGGGATAGATGAATACGAAGACCTCGACGAAATAATTATCGTTCGGTCTAGTACGCTGACAGTAGACGATGCCGAATATCGCAGTCATGTTGAGCGGCTGTATACCGACCTGATGTCGCTGGGTGAGGAAGTCGTCCTGGGGGGC
>DAOUEH010000023.1:0-16450 GCA_034430635.1 Dehalococcoidales bacterium
ACGAGCGGGCGCCGCAGCACTTCGTACAGGTGCATTATCTCCCCCTTGGGTCTCTCCGTTGCCCCACAGCTTTTCCGCGATGCGCACGGCATCCTCGGTCATGAGGAGCATCTTATGGGATAAAATATCGCGTATGTTAATCACATTGGCCGGCATGGTCTTGATTTTCTGTAAGTTGCGGGCCGATTTAATGACGTGTTCTTCCGGCGCCGGGGTGACGATGAGCGCCGAGGAGGCCACCCCCAGGGCGGCCAGTGCCCCGGCCATCTGCTTGGTCTTGGGCTCGGTAAAATCGAACTTGTCCAGCACCTTGAGCTCGCCGTCGCCGGCCTTGGCGGAGAGGACGCACCTTATGGCCAGGCGGCGCATCTTTTTGGGTATCTCCTGCCGGTAGTCGCGCGGGTGCGGCCCGAAGGTAATGCCTCCGCCGCGGCGCAGCGGCGATTTCTTGCTGCCGGCGCGGGCGTAGCCGGTGCCCTTCTGGCGGTAGAGCTTGCGGGTAGAGCCGCGCACCATGGCCCGCGTCTTCGTTGCGGCCGTCCCCTGGCGGGCGTTGGCCAGCAGGCCTACCATCACCTGGTGGACGACCGCCTCGTTGAAGGGCGCGCCGAAGACGGCATCGCTCACGTCTATCTTCCGGACTTCCTCTCCGGCGAGGTTGTAAACGGGAACCTGCACTTACTTCTTTCCCCTCCCGGTCTTTTTGACCAGCACCAGGCCGTTGGTCATGCCCGGCACGCCGCCCTTGATGAGCAGCAGGTTGCGCTCCGGGTCTACCTGGAGCACCTCCAGGTTGCTCACGGTCACCCGCTCGTGCCCCATGTGGCCGGCCATGCGCATCCCCTTGTAGACGCGGCCGGGGGTGCTGGTGGAGCCGATGGAGCCGGGGGCGCGGTGCCGGTCGGACTGGCCGTGCGTCTTGGGCCCGCCGGCGAAATGGTGGCGTTTCACCGTGCCGGCGAAGCCCTTGCCGCGGGAGATGCCGGTGACGTCCACCATGTCCCCCACCGCAAAGAGGCTGACATCAAGCTTCTGCCCGGCTTCTACGGTCTGGCCCTCGGCGATGCGGAACTCCCGCCGGTAGCGGTGCTTGACGGTCTCTTCTTTCTTGGCGCCCTTTTTCCTGGGCCGGGCCTTCTTCACCTCGCCGAAGCCGAGCTGGGCGGCGGCATAGCCGTCTGTCTCCAGGGTCTTTACCTGGGTTACCGTGCACGGGCCCGCCTCGATGGCGGTGACCGCCTCGGCCCGGCCGCCTTCGAGGAATACCTGGGTCATGCCCAGCTTCTTACCGATAATTCCTTCCGTCATTTTCTTTGCCGCTTAATCAGTTTTCCCTTTGTCATTGCGAGGGGCGCCAGCCCCGCGGCAATCTCTCTTGCGCCGTTTGAGATTCCCGCGCTTCGCTCGGAATGACATTTATAATTTAATATCTATCTCCACGCCCGAGGGCAGGTTCAGCTTGGTCAGGGCGTCGATGGTCTTGGAGGTCGTCTCGACGATATCGATGAGGCGCTTGTGGGTGCGAATCTCGAACTGCTCCTGCGAGTCCTTATCGATGAACGGCGAGCGGATGACGCTGAACTTCTGGATGCGCGTCGGCAGCGGCACCGGCCCCACGGCCACGGCCCCGGTGCTCTCCACCGCCTCCAGTATCTGCCGCGCCGACTGGTCGATTATCTTGTGGTCGTACCCCTTTAGCTTGATACGGATTTTCTGCTTGGCCATATTACCTGCCCACCGCCTTCTGGATTATCTCTTCTTTCAACTCGGCCGGCAGCTCCCGGTAGCTGTGGAACTCCAGCGAGTGCGTCGCCCGGCCCTGCGTCAGCGACCGGAGCCTAGTTGCGTAGCCGAAGGACTCGGCCATGGGTACCAGGCAGTGGATAACGTACATCTCGCCCTGGGTATCCACCTTGCTGATGTGCCCCCGGCGGGAGTTGAGGTCGCCGATGATGTCGCCGAGGAACTGCTCCGGAGCCACTACCTCCAGGTTCATGATGGGCTCCAGCAGCACCGGGCTGGCCTTCTTGACGCCGTCGCGCAGCGCCATCGAGCCGGCCATCTTGAAGGCCAGCTCCGAGGAGTCCACCTCGTGATAGCTGCCGTCGTAGAGCCTGGCCCGCACGTCGATTACGGGGTAGCCGGCCAGCACGCCGGTCTCCATGGCCTCTTTAATACCGGTCTCCACCGGCGGGATGAACTGCCGGGGTATGGTGCCGCCCTTGATGGCGTTGATAAACTCGAAGCCCTGGCCGCGCTCCAGCGGCTCGAAGGCCACGTTGATATGAGCGTACTGGCCGCGGCCGCCGGTCTGCCGCACGAAACGGCTCTCCACATCGGCCGGGGCGGTAATCGTCTCTTTGTAGGCGACGCGCGGGTTGCCCACCTTGACGCCCACCTTGAACTCGCGGACGAGACGGCTGACGATGACCTCCAGGTGGAGTTCGCCCATGCCGGAGACGATGGTCTGGCCGGTATCATCGTTGAAGGACACCTTAAAGGTGGGGTCTTCCTCGGTGAGCTTCTGGAGGGAGTCGCCCAGCCTCTCCTGGTCGGCGCGGGTCTTGGGCTCGATGGCCACCGAGATTACCGGCTCGGGGAACTTGATGGACTCCAGCAGTATCGGCTTGTGGGCGTCGCAGAGGGTATCGCCGGTGAAGGTATTCTTCAGACCGAGCGTGGCGGCGATGGCGCCGGCATCGGCTACCTGCACGTCCTCGCGGTGGTTGGCGTGCATTAAAAGGAGACGGCCGATGCGTTCCGGCCGTCCGCGAATGGGATTATAAACCTGAGCCCCCACCTTGACCCTGCCCGAGTAGACCCTAAAATAGACCAGCCTGCCCACGAAGGGGTCGGTGACTACCTTAAAGGCCAGCGCCGCGAAGGGGGAGTCGTCGCTGGCCTCGCGGATGACCTTCTCGCCGGATTTCTTTTCCACGCCCTCCACCGGCGGAACTTCCAGCGGGGAGGGGAGGTAATCGACGATGGCGTCCATGAGGGGCTGGATGCCCATGTTCTTCAGGGCGCTACCGCAAATAACGGGCACCCCTTGATTGGCCAGGGTTACCCGTCTCAGTGCCTGTCTTAATTCATCGGCCGTCACTTCGTGCCCCTCGACATAAGCCGTCATCATGGCGTCGTCGTGCTCGGCCAGCTTGGCGACCAGCGCCTGCCTCATCTCGGCGATGTGGGCCTTTTCCGCTTCCGGCATGGGTATCTCCTCCGGGCCGGAATCCGGGTCGGTGGTGAAGCGCCAGGCCTTATTGGCCACCAGGTCGATGACTTCCGCGAAGGAGCCCTCGGCGCCCAGGGGGTACTGTATCGGCAGGGGCGTGGCCCCCAGCCGCGTCTCTATCATGCCCACGGTGCGGTTGAAATTGGCGCCCACCCGGTCCATCTTGTTGATGAAGCAGATGCGGGGCACCCTGTAATGGTTGGCCTGCCGCCAGACCGTCTCCGACTGGGCCTCGACGCCGGCCACGGCATCGAAGACGACCACGCCGCCGTCGAGCACGCGCAGGCTGCGCTCCACCTCGGCGGTGAAGTCGACATGCCCCGGCGTGTCGATAATATTGATGCGGTGGTCGCGCCAGTAGCAGGTGGTGGCCGCCGCCGTGATGGTGATGCCGCGCTCCCGCTCCTGGTCCATCCAGTCCATAACGGCGGTGCCTTCGTGCACCTCGCCGATTTTATAGGTGCGGCCGGTGTAATAGAGAATCCTCTCGGTGACGGTGGTCTTACCGGCATCGATGTGGGCGATAACCCCGATGTTGCGGATGTCCTCCAGAGGAAAGTCCCTGGGCAATTTTTTTTCTCCCGCCGCTGGTTGATTTTTTATTTTGACATTGGTGTTAATCGCAGAACCTCTTCTCGTCTACCATCTATAGTGGGCGAAGGCCCGGTTGGCCTCGGCCATTCTATGCGTATCCTCACGTTTTTTAATCGTCGTCCCCTGCCCCTGGAAGGCCTCGGCCAGCTCGTCGGCCAGCTTTTCCATCATCGCCTTGCCCTTGCGGGCGCGGGCCGAGTTTACCAGCCAGGTGAGCGCCAGGAAGAGACCGCGGTCGGGCTGAACCTCCACGGGCACCTGATAGGTGGCGCCGCCGACGCGCCGGGGCTTGACCTGCAGGAGGGGCGTGGCGTTTTTCACCGCCTGCTCCAGCGCCGCCACGGGGTCTTTGGAGACTTTCTGGCCCAGCTGCTCCAGGGCGCCGTAGACGATGCTCTCCGCCGTTCGCTTCTTACCGCGCTGCATGATTTTTACTATCAGGCGGGATACGGTGGCGCTGCGGTACTTGGCGTCGGGGCTGACTTCTCTCTTTTCGGCTCTGGCTCTTCTCGGCATGGTATCCTCTTGTTTTCAGGTTATCCTTAAGTAACTTCGGTCTTCTTGCTTCGCTTGCTGCCGTACTTGCTGCGGCCCTGCTTGCGGTTTGAGACGCCGCTGGTATCCAGCGCCCCCCGGACGATGTGATAGCGCACGCCGGGGAGGTCTTTGACGCGGCCGCCGCGAATGAGGACGACCGAGTGCTCCTGCAGCTCGTGGCCCTCGCCGGGGATATAGGCGGTGACCTCCATGTGATTGGTCAGCCTCACCCGGGCAATCTTGCGCAGGGCGGAGTTGGGCTTCTTGGGGGTGGTCGTTTTCACCTGGACGCAGACGCCGCGCTTCTGCGGGCAGCTCTTGCCCAGCTGCACGCGGTTCTTGAGGGCGTTATAGGTATAGCCCAGCGCCGGTGTCTTGTCCTTCTTGGTGGCCTTTTTGCGCCCCTTGCGGACGAGCTGATTTATCGTCGGCATATTTTCTCCCTTATCCCCATACAATTACAATGGATGAGCCTGAGCCCATCCATTCCAGAATTCTAGCTATAAAACGAGGGTTTTTAGCTCGTTCTATGGGCTATCCCTGAATTCTGAGCACTAAATAATAAATCTAACATATATTCATACCCCCTGTCAACATTTTTACGTGGAAATCTACGGATTTATCAGTCGTGGGGCAGGTGTAGCGCCCAAATCATTGCATCGGGCTAGGAAGCGCGGTAAAATGGCATCAATGGAGAAGGTCAAGGTAAACCTGGGGGCGCAAAGCTACGAGATACGTATCGGCAGCGGTCTCCTGGAGCGGGTGGGTACCTGGCTCAAGGACCGGGGCTTTGCCGGTAAGACGGTTATCGTCACGGATACCACCGTGCGGGCCCTCTACGCCGCCGAGCTTACCGGCGGCCTGCAGCACGCCGGCTTCGAGGTGGGCGTGCTGGAGGTGCCGCCGGGGGAGGAGCAGAAGACCCTGGCCAACGCCGGGCGGCTCTACGAGGCGCTTACCGGGGCCTTCGCCGAGCGGGCGACGACGGTGCTGGCGCTGGGCGGGGGCGTCGTCGGCGACCTGGCCGGTTTCGTGGCGGCGACCTACCTGCGCGGCGTGCCCCTGGTGCACGTGCCGACGACCCTGCTGGCACAGGTGGATAGCTCCATCGGCGGCAAGACGGCCGTCGACCACGGGTGGCTCAAGAACATGATTGGCGTGTTCTACCAGCCGGTGCTGGTGGTGGCCGATATCGATACGCTCAAGACCCTCCCCGAGGTCGAGCTGGCCAACGGGCTGGGGGAGGCCATCAAGTGCGCCGCCATGGGGGGGCGCAAGCTCTTCGACTTCCTGGATATGAACATCGCCCAGGCGCGGGGGCAGAACCCGCTGGTGCTCAATGATATCGTCGTGGAGTCGGCGCGCATCAAGGCGGCCATCGTCGGCGAGGACGAAAGGGAGTCCGACCGCCGCAGCCTGCTCAACTTCGGGCATACCGTCGGTCACGCCGTGGAGGCCGTCTCCGGTTTCAGCCTCAAGCACGGGCAGGCCGTGGCCATCGGCATGGTGGCCGAGGCCAGGATTTCCCACCGCATCGGGGCCCTGGACGAAAAGGAGGTCGCCCGCCTGGAGGGGCTTATCCGGGGGGCCGGGCTGCCCGCGGAGATGCCCGACCTGGATATCGAGGCCGTCATGGAGGCCATGAAGCACGATAAGAAGGTCCGCGACGGCCGCGTCAGGTTCGTCCTGCTCAAGTCCATCGGCGAGGCCTTTATCAGCGACGATATTGACCTTAACCTGGTGAGGGAGGTGCTGGGTGGCTGACGACAGGCCCCGGATATGCGCCGCCGTCGTCAGCAACGACCTGGCCGCGGTAAGAAAGGCCGGGGAGCTGGCCGACTTCATCGAGCTGCGCCTCGACCTCATCGGCCCCGGCTGGCGGGAGGTGGCCGGGCGGTTGAAAAAGCCCTGGATAGCCTGTAACCGCCGCGCCGGGGAGGGCGGTGGCTGGCGGGGGGACGAGGACGGCCGAATCCGGGAGCTTTTGGAGGCCGTCGGGATGGGCGCGGCCATCGCGGATATAGAGCTGGCGACACCCGGGGTAGAGAATGTGATTAAAGAGATAAAGGGCCAGGCCAGGTGCCTGCTATCCTATCATAATGTTAAAGAGACACCCCCGCCGGGGGAGTTGCGCGATATGATTAAGCGGCAGCTAGATTTAGGCGCCGATATCTGCAAGGTGGTCACCACCGCCCGGAGCCTGGCGGACAACATCGCCGTGCTGCGGCTGATTAAGGCGTTCCCCAGGGCCAGGGTGGTCGCCTTCGCCATGGGGGAGGCGGGGCAAATCTCGCGGGTACTGGCCCCGCTGCTGGGGGGCTATTTCACCTACGCCTCTATCGAGGCGGGCCGCGAGTCGGCCAGCGGGCAGCTGCCCATCGGCGACCTGCGGGAAATATACAGGATGCTGGACGATGCCTAGAGAGATATCCGGTAAGACCGGGGTCTGCGCCCTCATCGGCGACCCGATAGAGCACACCATGTCGCCGGTGATGCATAACGCCGCTTTCGAGGAGCTGGGGCTGGACTATATCTACGTCCCCCTGCTGGTCAGGCCGGAAGGCCTGGCCGAGGCCGTCCGCGGCCTGCGGGCCCTGCACGTGCGCGGTTTCAACGTCACCATCCCGCACAAGGTTAAGGTCATCCCACGCCTCGACGGGCTCGACCCGATGGCGGAGCGTATCGGCGCCGTCAACACCGTGGTCAATAACGGCGGCGAGCTGCGGGGCTACAATACCGACGCCGCCGGTTTCCTGGCGGCGCTGGAGGAGCAGGGCTTCGTGCCGGGCGGTGAGAAGGTGGCGCTTATCGGCGCCGGCGGGGCGGCGCGGGCCATCGCCCACATCCTGGCCCAGAAGGACGCCCGGCTCACCATCCTCAACCGCCGCCAGGAGCTGGACTGGGCGCACGAGATTGCCGGGCTCATCGAGGACAGCTTCAAGAAGAAAGCAGATGTCCTTGAACTGAATAATGATAACTTGAAGGCGGCGCTGGACGGGGCGGCCCTGGTGGTCAACGCCACCAGCCTGGGCATGACCCCGCACACCGACGCCACCCCGGTGCCCGCCGCTCTCCTCAACGCCACCCAGCTGGTCTTCGATATCGTCTATAATCCCGTCGAGACGCGCCTGCGGCGCGAGGCCGCTGCGGCCGGGGCCCGGACTATCGGCGGGGTGGATATGCTCGCCTGGCAGGGGGCCCTGGCCTTCAAGATGTGGACGGGCCGGGACGCCCCCGTCGACCTGATGCGCCGCGAGGCGCTGAGGATGCTCAAGGGTCATGAAAAATAGCATCGCCCTCATCGGCTTTATGGGAACGGGCAAGACGGCCGCGGGCCGGCGGCTGGCTGCGAAGCTGGGGAAGGAGTTTATCGAGCTGGACGCCCTCATCGAGAAGGAGGCCGGCAGGCCCATCCCCGAGATATTCCGCCGGGACGGCGAGGTTGCCTTCCGCGAGCTGGAGATAGCCGCCGTCAAGGAGGTAGCCGGGCGCGCCAACGCCGTCATCGCTTGCGGCGGGGGGGTGGTTCTTAATACAATAAACATTGACCGGCTCAGGGAGGGGTGCGTTATCGTCTGCCTGACGGCATCGCCGGTGGTCGTCCTGAGGCGGACATCCGGCGACGGTGGGGGAAGGCCCCTGCTGGCGGTGCCCGACCGCCTGCGGCAGATAAGGGGACTGATGAATGCCCGCCGTCCCTTATACGAGAGGGCGGCGGATATCACCATAGACACTTCCCGATTGAGCACCGGGGCAGTGACCGCAAGTATCATTGAAAAGCTGGTAGATTATGAAAGTAAAGCTGGAAAAGAGTGAACTAACAGGTAATGTAAGCGCCCCCACATCCAAGAGCCTTACTATCCGGGCGCTGATGTGCGCCGCCCTGGCCAAGGGGGAGAGCCGGATAACCAACCCCCTGGTCTGCGAGGATACCAGCGCGGCCATCAACGTCCTCAAGCAAATCGGCGTGAATGTCCAGGAAAGGCCGGGCGTGTGGCGGATTGCCGGGGGGAGCTTCCGGGTGCCCAACGCCGACCTGTTCTGCGGGGAATCGGCCACCACGCTGCGGTTCATGACGGCCATCGCCTCCCTCTTCCCCGGCCGCCATAAGCTCACCGGCGGGCCTTCGCTAACCAAGCGGCCGATGAGGTCGCTGGTGGAGGCGCTGGGGAAGCTGGGCATCAAGGGCACCACCGAGGGCAAGACGACCCCGCCGGTCATCATCGACGGCGGCACCCTGCAGGGAAGCCAGACCGAGCTGCCGGGAAACATCAGCTCCCAGTTTGTCTCGGCCCTGCTCCTCATCGCCCCATTTTCCCGGAAGGGGATGCAAATCCGGCTGACGACGCAGCTGACCTCCAGGTCCTACGTCCTGATGACGCTGCGCTGTCTGCGACAGTTCGGGATAGACGTGGGTACGGAGTTCGATAAATTCATCGTCCGGCGGCAGCGCTACCGGCCGGCCCAGTTGGAGATAGAGGGTGACTGGTCTTCGGCCTCGTATTTCCTGGCGCTGGGGGCCGTCTCCGACGGCATCACCGTCGCCAACCTTACCACGGCCAGCCTCCAGGGCGATCGGGTGATACTGGAGTTCCTGCGCAGCATGGGGGCGGTGGTGCGGCACGGGGCGGACTCCGTCACCGTCAGCCGCGGCGAGTTGAAGGGCATCAAGGCCGACCTCTCCGACTGTATCGACCTGCTGCCGACGCTGGCGGTGCTGGCCGCCCTGGCCGAGGGCGTCACCGAGCTCACCGGCATCCAGCGGGCACGCATCAAGGAGTCCAACCGGGTGGCGGTGGTCAAGGAGGGACTGGGAAGGGTAGGTATCTCCGTGTCCGAGGACAGGGACCGCCTCACCATTACCGGCATCAAGGAGACTGAGAAGGTCAAGGTCGACGAGGAAGAGAAAGAAGCCCCGGCCGGGGAGAATGCCCCCCCGCCAGAGCCGAAGCCGGAATTCAAACCGGCCGTTATCAATAGCCGCGACGACCACCGCATCGCCATGGCCTTCGGCATCCTCGGCGTCGCCGTGGGCGGTATTACCATCGAGGGGGCCGAGTGCGTCGCCAAGACCTACCCCGGTTTCTGGGAGGCCCTCAAGAGCTTGGGGGGAAAGGTGGTGCAGGTTGAATAGCATCGGGAAGTTGTTTTGCGTTACCAGCTTCGGCGAGAGCCACGGCCCGTGCGTAGGGGCCGTCGTCGACGGCTGCCCCGCCGGACTGGCGCTGACCCTGGACGATATTCAGCAAGAGGTGGACAGGAGAAAGCCCGGCGCCGGGGCGGCGGCCACCGCCCGCCGGGAGAGGGATAAGGTCGAGGTGCTCTCCGGCCTCAGAGAAGGCCGCACCACCGGCGCGCCCATAACCCTGCTGGTGCGCAACGAAGATATTGATGACAGCGATTATGAGAAAATCGCCGCCCGCCTGCGGCCGGGCCACGCCGACTATACCGCCCTGGTGAAATACGGCGGCTTCGCCGACGGGCGGGGCGGGGGCCGGTTCTCGGGGCGGATAACCGCCTCCTTCGTCATGGCCGGGGCCGTGGCCCGCAAGATACTGGACACGCTGGGGGTGGCCATCGCCGCCCATACCGTGGAGATAGGCGGGATTGCGGCCAGAGCGGCGACCTTTGACGATATTAAAACGAAGGCCACGCGAGACCCCCTGCGCTGCGCCGACGCGCTTGCCTCCAGGAAGATGGGCGAGCTCATCGCCGGGGTCAGGGAGGCGGGCGATAGCGTCGGCGGCGTCATCGAAGGCATCGCCGTGGGCGTACCCGCCGGCCTGGGCGAGCCGGTCTTCGCTAACCTGGACGGGGATTTGGCTAAAGCGCTCCTGGCCATCCCCGCCGTCAAGGGGGTGGAGTTCGGGGCCGGTTTCGCCGCGGCGCGGATGAAGGGCTCGGAGAACAACGACCCCATTACGATTAAAAATGGAAAGATTATCACCACCACCAATAATGCCGGCGGCATCCTGGGCGGTATATCCAGCGGCATGCCGGTGGTCGTACGGGTGGCCGTTAAGCCGACGGCCTCCATCGCCGTCGAGCAGGCGACGGTGGACGTGAAGAAGATGGAAAAGGCCGCTATCAGGGTGGAGGGGCGTCACGACGCCTGTATCGTACCGAGGGCCGTGCCGGTAGTGGAGGCCATGATGGCGGTGGTGCTCTGCGATTTCGCCCTGAGGGCGGGCCTCGTCCCGCGGGTGATGAAATGAACCTGGACGATTTACGCAAGAAGATTGATGACATCGATGCCCGGCTCGTCGAGCTGATTGCCGAGAGAATCAAGACGGCCGAGACCATCGGCAAGGGCAAGAAGGCGGAGGCGCGGCTCATCGAGGACCGGGAGCGGGAGCTGAAGGTGCTGCGCAACGTGCGCGCCCTGGCCCGGGAGAAGGGCATCAGCCCCAGCGATGCCGAGACCATCTACCGCAACATCATCGAGGCCTGCCGCAAGATACAGGCGGTGGCCGTGGCCTTCCAGGGGGAGCCGGGCGCCTATACCGAGGAGGCCGCCCGACGCTTCTTCGGCGCGTCGACCCGGGGCGTCCCCTGCGAGACCATTGACGAGGTCTTCGAGGCCGTCGAGGTGAGCCAGGTGCCCTTCGCCATGGTGCCCGTGGAGAACTCGCTGGAGGGCAGTATCACCCGCGCCTACGACCTCCTGCTCGATTCGCCCCTGATGGTCTGCGGCGAGACGGAGCTGCGCATCAGCCACTGTCTCATCGGCCTGGAGGGCGCCAGCCTGGATACCATCAAGGTTATCTACTCCCACCCGCAGGCGCTGGGGCAGTGCCGCAGCTTCCTGGGCCACCTCAGGGCCGAGCTGGTGCCCGCC
Organism: Dehalococcoidales bacterium; assembly: GCA_034430635.1. Taxonomy (GTDB): domain Bacteria; phylum Chloroflexota; class Dehalococcoidia; order Dehalococcoidales; family RBG-16-60-22; genus DAOUEH01. Next base: position 11,205 of record DAOUEH010000023.1, read on the forward strand.
TCGGACACGGCGGGCAGCGTGCGGATGATAAAAGAGGAAGAGCGCCGTGATGCCGCCGCCGTGGCCAGCGCCCGCGCCGCCGAGCTCTACGGCCTCAAAATCATCGCCCGCGAGATCGAGGACAACCCCCACAACTTCACCCGCTTCTTCGTCCTGTCGAAGGAAGACTCGCCGCCCACCGGCAACGACAAGACCTCCATCGTCTTTTCGTTAAAGCACAAGCCGGGGGCCCTCTACGACTGCCTGCGGGAGTTCGCCGCGCGGGAGGTGAACCTCACCAAGCTGGAGTCCCGCCCCACGCGCCATCAGCCCTGGGAGTATAATTTCTACATGGATGTCTCCGGCCACCGCGAGGAGGCGAGCATCGCCGAGGCCCTAAAGGCGCTTACGGAGCACGCCGTCTTCGTGAAGATACTGGGGTCGTATCCTAAGGCACGGTAAATTTTCCGGCTCCCCCCGCATCTTTTCTTTATGCCTCACCCCTTGTCGTATGACAACCCACCCCCTGTGTCCCCCTCCCTTGGCAAGGGAGGGGGAAGAATAGAAAAGAGGGGCTGGCGCCCCTCTTAAACGCCCTGGGGCGTATGGCGGTGGGTTTAAAGTTTACGGGCTAAGCCGCCGATGATGCGAGGGTGGCTGGGTGGGAAAAGATGACTACGCCGGGGCGGTGACGGCGTGGACTACTCCTCCGCCTCGTAGGGGCTGAAGATAAAGTCGATATCCGCCTGGACGGCGGCGAGCTTGGCCTTGGGGAAGAGTTTCTCGTCCACGTCAATCATCAGCTTGGTCTGGGCGCGGGGGTTGCCCACGATGTGCACCCGCAGGCACTCTTTGGCGGCCTTGCCCGCCCCGCCGGCGTGGAAGGTGAGCGTGCCGCGCGAGATGAAGGTCGCCGACTCGTCGGGGAGGGTGTAGGTCTCCATCTTGCTTTCGCCCAGGCCCACCCCCTGCTTGAGGATGAAGTCCCTCAGCTCCGCGTAGAGCAGCTCCGGGTTTATCTCCGTATATGTTTTTCTGATTTGCATGTCGATGGCGGCTCCTTGTCCTGATACCATCATAAGGCTTGGGGAGAATCCGTTCAAGTGGGGCCGGCGCAGTACTTACGTCGTCTTGCTCAGGTTGGCCAGGAACTCGGCGTTGTCCTTGGTCTTGCGCATGCGCTCCAGGATCTTCTCGGTGGCCTCCACCAGGTTGTTCTGGTCGGAGGAAATCATGGCTACCATGCGCCGCAGCAGCCAGACCTGCCGCAGGGTGTCCTCGCCGAGCAGGAGCTCCTCGCGCCGGGTGCCGCTGCGCTGGATATCCATGGCCGGGAAGATACGCCGCTCGGAGAGGCGCCGGTCGAGGTGCAGCTCCATGTTGCCGGTGCCCTTGAACTCCTCGTAGATGAGGTCGTCCATGCGGGAGCCGGTATCGATGAGGCAGGTGGCGATGATGGTCAGCGAGCCGCCCTCGGCGGTGTTGCGGGCCGCCCCGAAGAAACGCTTGGCCGGGTGCAGGGCGGCGGGGTCGATGCCGCCGGAGAGGGTGCGGCCGCTGGAGGGCATGGCCAGGTTGTAGGCGCGGGTGAGGCGGGTTATGCCGTCGAGGAGGATGACCACGTCGTAGCCGCTTTCCACCATGCGCTTCGACCGCTCCAGGGCCAGCTCGGCGACGCGGGTCTGGTTCTCCACCATCTCGTCGAAGGTGGCGGCGATGACCTCGCCCTTGACGGAGCGCCGCATGTCGGTGACCTCTTCCGGGCGCTCGCCGATGAGGCAGACGATGAGGTGAATATCGTCGTAGCTTTCGGTAATGGAGCTGGCGATGGACTTGAGCAGCAGGGTCTTGCCGGCCTTGGGGGGCGAGACGATGAGGCCGCGCTGCCCCCGCCCGATGGGGGCGATGAGATTGATAAGGCGGGTGGAGAGGTCGGCGGGATTGTGCTCCAGGTTGATGAGCCTGTCGGGGAAGGTGGGCGTCAGCGAGCCGAAGGGCTGGCGGCTCTTGGTCAGCTCGGGGTCCAGGTTGTTGATGGCCACCACCTGCAGCAGGCTAAAGTACTTCTCGTTGCTCTTGGGCGGGCGGCCCTGCCCGGTGACCATGTCCCCGTTGCGCAGGCCGAAGCGGCGTATCTGCGAAGGCGAGATATAGACGTCCGTCTGGCTGGGGAGCATGGACTCCTGCCGCAGGAAGCCGTAGCCGTCGCTCATGATTTCCAGAATGCCGCTGCAGAAGACGTTACCCTGCTCCTCGGTGTGCGTCTCCAGCAGGCGCATGATAATATCGTGCTTTTTCAGGGCGGCGGGGCTGGATATGCCTTTTCCCTTGGCCAGCTCCACCAGCTCTTCTTTAGTCTTGGTTTCCAGTTCCTGAATGTTCATGGTTCCACCTCACTCTCGTCCCGTCTCCCCGACAGGAAGGAATAGTACTTACCTTTCTTATCTTTTATTTTTATTTCCCGGCCACCTTTTTCCAGTCGGCCAGGAAGCGCTGGATGCCGGTATCGGTCATCGGGTGGCTTATCATCTGCATGAGCACCTTATAGGGCACCGTGGCGATATCCGCCCCGGCCAGGGCGGCGTAGGTCACGTGCATGGGGTGGCGGATGCTGGCGGCAATCAGCCGGGTATCCAGGTCCGGGTAGTTGCTCAGGATGGCCAGGGCGTCCTCCACCACCTGCATCCCGTCGTGGCCGGCGTCGTCCAGCCGCCCGATGAAAATACTCACGTAGGTGGCCCCGGCCAGCGCCCCGAGTAACGCCTGGTTGGCGGAGAAGCAGAGGGTCATGTTTACCTGGATTTTTTCCTGCCTCAGGATGGAGGTGGCCCTGAGACCCTCCGCCGTGATGGGTATCTTGATATTAACGTTGGAGGCCCAGCCGGCCTTGACGCGGGCCTCGGCGACCATGCCCTCGGCGTCCTCGGAGAGCACCTCCACCGAGACCGGCCCGCCGACGATACCGCAGATTCTCCGTGTGACGGCTTCGTAATCGGCGGTGGCCTCCTTGGAGAGCAGCGAGGGATTGGTGGTCACCCCGCTGATGATGCCCAGGTCGGCGGCCTCCTCAATCTCCCTGATATTGGCGGTATCCAGAAATATCTCCATGTTGCTTGCCTCCTCGGTCTAGGTTGCCAGGGGCAGCGGGGGCTGGGCGCCCTCGCGCAGGACGGTCCTGGCGACGGCGACGAACTCGCGGAAGAGCGGCTGGGGGCGCCCCGGGCGGGAGCCGAACTCGGGGTGGAACTGGCAGCTGAGCATCCAGGGGTGGTCGGCCAGCTCGCAGATTTCCACCAGAGTGTCGTCGGGCGATGTCCCGCTGTAAATCATACCGGCCTTGGCCAGCGGCTCGCGGTATTTGTTGTTGAACTCCAGTCGGTGCCGGTGTCGCTCCTCGACGAGGGGCTGCCCGTAGGCCTGGGCGGCCAGAGTGCCGGGGAGCAGCTTGCAGGGGTAGTTGCCCAGGCGCATGGTCGCCCCCTTGTCCTTGACCGTCTTCTGGGTAGCCAGGTAGTCGATGACCGGGTAGCTGGTATCGGGGTTGAACTCGGTGGAGTTCGGCTCGTTCGACTTGAAGACGAAACGGGCGAACTCGATGACCATGACCTGCAGCCCCAGGCACAGCCCGAAATAGGGTATCTCGTTCTCGCGGGCGTAGCGGGCCGCCTTGACCATGCCCTCGATGCCGCGGATGCCGAAGCCGCCGGGGACGATGATGCCCTGGGCGGTGCGCAGGAGGTTCTCCGGGCCTTCGCGGTCGAGGTCTTCCGAGTGCACCCAGAATAAGTTTAAATCTCTCTCGTTATGCAGGGCGGCGTGAAAGAGCGCCTCCCGCACCGAGAAATAGGCGTCGTTGAGCTCCACGTACTTGCCGACGAGGGCGATATTGACCGGCTCGTGGGGCGTCTTGATGCGCTCCACCAGGCCCCGCCAGGCCTTCAGGTCGCCGCGGCTGGCGTTGAGACCCAGGTGGTCAATGATTTGATGCCCCATGCCGCAGTCCTCCAGCATCAGTGGTATCTCGTAGATGGTCTCCACGGTGGGCAGGGGAATCACGGCGTCCTTGTCCACGTCGCAGAAGAGGGAAATCTTATCGCGGATTCCTTCGGGGATGGGCTGGTCGCTGCGGCAGACGATGATGTCCGGCTGGATGCCGATACGCCGCAGCTCGTTGACGCTGTGCTGGGTGGGCTTGGTCTTGAGCTCGCCGGTGGAGTTGAGGTAGGGCAGGAAGGTGACGTGGATGTAGAGCACGTTGCCCCGACCCACGTCGTTGCGCATCTGGCGGATGGCCTCCAGGAAGGGCTGCCCCTCGATATCGCCGACGGTACCGCCCACCTCGATGAGGATGACGTCCGCCCCGGACTTATCGGCCAGCTTCTTAAAACGGTCTTTAATCTCGGTGGTGAGGTGGGGCACAATCTGGATGGTGCCGCCCAGGAAGTCACCGCGGCGCTCCTTGGCGATGATGGCGCTGTAAATCTGGCCGGAGGTGATGTTGGAGTCGGCGGTGAACTCGGTGTCGATAAAGCGCTCGTAGTTGCCCAGGTCGAGGTCGGTCTCGGCCCCGTCCTTGGTAACGAAAACCTCGCCGTGCTGGTAGGGCGACATCGTGCCGGGGTCGACGTTGAGGTACGGGTCGAGCTTTTGCACGGAGACGCTGATACCGCGGCTCTTGAGGATGGTGCCGATGGAGGCGACGGTGATGCCTTTCCCTACGGAACTGACTACCCCACCGGTTACAAAGATATACTTCGGCATAGGTTAGAACCAGGTTTTAAAACTTTAAGAACTCCCGGCTTTATCATTACGAGAAAGCCCTGGAGTTAGGATGGGGTCGGTAACAAAGTGCCTCTGGATAAAATATTCGCACTATTTAGAATTAGGAAAAGACACTTGGGAAAAGAGGTGGGTTTCTTTTTATTATAGGCACGGTAGATAGGTTTGTCAAGCGATTTGGGGGTATCACGGAGCATTGACAATACCTTTAGCGAGGTTTAAACTAAAGACCCACCTACCTGAGATCCCTAGACACAGTAATTTGGGTGCCGTGAAGATGAAAGAGGGTATTGCCACCGAGATTGCCGGCAGGGAGGGGCTGACTCCCGAACAACGCAAGGATGAACTAAAAAAGGCCGGGCTTGATTTCACCAAATTAGTTCATGAAAAATCCTTTATGGCGGGAGCATTCATCATATGGGTTGTCCTCTGCTTTCTTCCCGGCATAGCCCGGCTGGCCCACTGGCAGGGCCTGGACTTTCTCCTCA
>DAOUEH010000024.1:0-2199 GCA_034430635.1 Dehalococcoidales bacterium
CCTTGAAGGTCTTGTAGGCGGCCATTATCTCGTGGTCCTTGGGGTTGGAGGTAATCTTGTCGTAAATCTCGGTGGCCACGCCGGCGTGGTTGATAACCCCCTTGATTTCCTCGACGATGCCGGTACCCTTGAGCCCCGAGGTTACGATGAGGGCCTTTTTCATACCGGCGGCCTTACACTCGTTGCCGATGGTCTGGTAGGCCCCCCAGCCCAGGGCTATCCGGGGGATGGGGTTGGTGTAGATGATGGGGAACTCGAAGATATTTTGATTGAGCACAGTTCGCCTCCTTGCTGAATTTACTAAGGCTATTGTAGGCCAATTTCCGGCGGGTATCAAGGAACGCGCAGCAGCACCTTGATATTGGCGCCTTTATCGGCGAGCAGCGCCTCGAACCCCCTGGCGGCAGCATCCTTGAGGGGGACGCGGGAGGTGATGAGCGGCGTGGGGTCGAGGCGGCCCTCGGCCATCATGGCCACGGCCGTGGCGCCTTCGTCGATGTAGATGGAGCTGCCCACCATGTTTATCTCGGTGAAGGTCATCGTGCCGAAATCGATGGTGCCGGGCCGCTCGAAGACGCCGACGAGGACGACGGTGCCCCGGCGGCGGGTGAGGTTCAGGGCCAGCTGCGGCGTTTCCGGCCTCCCCACGCACTCGATGGTGACGTCCGCCCCCCGCCCGCCGGTGAGCTTCTGCAGCTCCGGCACGGGGTCGGCCGCGTCGAGGTAGATAACGGCGTCCGCCCCGAGCTTTTCGGCCAGCTCGCCCCGGCCCCGGTGCTTGGCGACCAGGTAGACGGCCGCCGCCCCGGCGGCGCGGGCGGCCAGCAGCACGCTCAGCCCGATGGTGCCGTCGCCGAGGACGGCCACGCTGGCGCCCGGTGGGACGTTCCCCTGCCCGACGGCGTGGAGGGCCACCGCCAGGGGCTCAACCAGCGCCCCCATCTCGTCGGTGACGGTATCGGGGAGCCGGTAGCAGGCATAGGCAGGCAGGACGAAGTACTCGGCCATGCAGCCCTCGGCGGAGATGCCGCTGAAGCCCTGGTTGAGGCAGAGGTTATAAAGGCCCTCCTTACAGGGGTAACAATCGCCGCAGTACCAGTAGCCCACGCCGCTGACCCGGTCGCCGGTCTTGAAGCCCGTGACTCCCTTCCCCACCGCCGCCACCTGCCCGGCGAACTCGTGTCCCATGGTAATGGGGGCCTTATCCGGTGGAATGAGGACGGGGCCGACGGCGTACTCTTTAAGGTCGGTGCCGCAGATTCCGGCCAGCGATACCCGCACTTTAAGCTGCCCCGGCGCGGGCTCCGGCTCGGGCGCGTCCACGTAGCGGATATCGCGGCGGCCGTACCAGCGTAATGCTTTCATGCCAGTTCTTTACTTTTATTCCACGGTGACGTTGACGGTCAGCGTCCAGACGTCCTTCTCGCCGCCCTCCCAGGGTCGGCCGTAGGTGAAGGCAATCGTCGACGTGCCCTTATTCTGCGGGTCGAAGACCCAGGTGTCCTGGCCCGGGGCGCCCACAATCATCTCCTCGCTGTTGGCCTGCCCGGCCACGTAGCTATGCGAGGTCTGGACGATAACCTGCCCGCCGCCGGCAATCATGCTGATGGTGGCGTTCTCCTCCCACTGGTAGCCGGTGCTGGGGTTGGCGCACAGGGAAACGGTCAGCGAGCCGGACTTGCCCAGCGTGACGCTTTTAGTGATGTGGTTTTGCGAGGTGAAATCGTCGCAGGTCAGGTCGATGGTGACGGCCCCCTCCCCGCCGTTGGGGGTGGGCGACCCGTTATCCTGGGGTACCCAGTAATCACAACCGGCTGCCAGCATCGGCAGCAATAAGACGCAGGCCAGAACGAGGAAGGTGATTCTTTTCATAGGGTTACCTCCTTGGAGGTGCTCAAATATTTTCACTATAAATTATAACGCAACGCCGGGCACCGGGATAGGGGCTGGGTTTACTTCCAGGGGGCGCGGCACTTGACCAGGCAGGCGCCGCTATCATATATACGGCGGCCGCTAGGACGTCCCCGCCCCTTCCGCCCCCCCGGCGTCCGGGGAGTCCCCCTCGTCCGGTTCCTCCCGCGTCTCCTGCCAGCGCAGCCACATCAGCACGGCGGTAACGATGACGGCCACCACGGCCACGTAGATTTCCACCTGGCCGAAGGTCATCTGTCCCTTGTTGTAGGGCAGGATGATATAGTT
>DAOUEH010000025.1:0-2736 GCA_034430635.1 Dehalococcoidales bacterium
CATTTCCTCGTCGCCCGCTTCGGCGGTGGCCACGAAGAGGACATCGCCGCCCGCTTCGAGGGCCATCTCCTGCGCCAGGCGGCTCTTACCGCTGCGCGCCCCGCCCAGTATCAAAGTGATTTTTGCCGTCTTCTTATCCACAGCTTTCTATTTTACCCCTTTATCCCCGCCCCGTCGGAGTTATCTATTCCCACCCGGCCGCCCTCGGCACATCCTCGGCTTAGCCCGTAGTCTGCCGCCCCTTTGCCCCCTCTGTCATTGCGAGGAGCGCAGCGACGAAGCAATCTATACTCGGCTAGCCCGTAGATTTTATTCCCTTCTCCATTATCTCGTAAACTAGCGGTATATTTAAATTCTCGCGTACCAGCTCGGCCAGCTTGTCGTACTCTCTGTCCTTGGAGGCGGCGGCGCCGCTGCCGTTCCCTTCCATCCCCCAGTAGCGGCGCAGGTTGTTGAGGAAAATCCGCACGAAGCCCTCGTTGTTGAAGAGCCCGTGCAGGTAGGTACCCATCACCGTCCCGGCGGGGTTCAAGGCGCCGTCGGCGTAGTCGGCCGGTCGCCGGGGGGTCTCGTAAATCTGAAAGATGCCCTGCCCGTCGGGGCCGGAAGTCCGCCCCATGTGTATCTCGTAGCCGGTGAGCTTTTCGTTCTGCGTGCCGGCGAGTAATCCGGTATCAGAAATCACTTTCGCCCCCACCTGCCGGGTGGACTTCTCCGGTTCGAACTCGGTCTCCACGTCGAGGAGCCCCAGCCCGGCTACCTCCTTCTCTTTAGATTCGGCGCCCTCCGGGTCGAGGATGCGCCGCCCCAGCATCTGGTAGCCGCCGCAGATGCCCACCACCGGCGTGCCCGCTTTGGCCCGCGTGAGGATGGCGCCCGCCAGCCCCGACTGGCGCAGGTAGTCCAGGTCGGCCACGGTGCTCTTGGTGCCGGGGATAATAATCAGGTGGGCGTTGCCCAGCTCGAAACGCTGCGTGACGTAGTTCACCTGACAGCCGGCTTCCTCCAGCGGGTCGAAGTCGTCGTAGTTGGAGATGCGGGGCAGGCGGATAACGGCGATTTTCAGGTCGCCGTCGCGGGCCTGCGGCCGCTCGTCCAGATACACCGAGTCCTCCTGGGCGATGCGGATGTTACGAAAATAGGGGACGACCCCCAGCACCGGGCGGGCGGTGCGCTCCTCCAGGAAGTCGAGGGCATCTTGCAGAAGCGCCACGTCGCCGCGGAACTTGTTGATGATAAAGCCCTTGACATAACTGCGCTCCTCTGCGTCGAGCAGCTCCAGCGTGCCGACCAGCGAGGCGAAGACGCCGCCCTTGTCGATATCGCCGACGAGGAGCACCGGGGCGCTGGCCATCTTGGCCGTCTTCATGTTGACGATTTCCCGCTCTTTGAGGTTTATCTCGGCGGGGCTGCCCGCCCCCTCGATGACGACGATGTCGTAGGCGGCGCGCAGGCGCCCCAGCGCCCCCGAGACCGTCTCCAGCAGGTTGGGGGTGTATTTGTAATAGTCCCGGGCGGAGATGGTCCGGACGGCCTTGCCCATGACGATGACCTGCGAGCCGCTGTCGGTGGCGGGCTTGAGGAGCACCGGGTTCATGTCCACGGTGGGGGCGATGCCGGCGGCCTCGGCCTGCACCACCTGCGCCCGCCCGATTTCCCCGCCCTCGGCGGTGACGTAGGAGTTGAGGGCCATGTTCTGCGCCTTGAAGGGGGCCACCTTATGGCCGTCCTGGCGGAGGATGCGGCAGAGGGCGGCCACCATGACGGACTTGCCCGCCGAGGAGGCCGTGCCCTGTATCATTAAGGTCTTGGCTTGGGTCATATTGTTTCCTGTCTAGAGCAGGTCCGCTGCCACGGTAAATATCAATACGGCGATAATAAGCCCCACCGCCTCGCCGGTTTCGTTGATGGCGCCGTAGGTATCACCGGTGAGCCCGGCGAACTTGCGCTTAAAATACAGCGCCAGCAGCGTGGTGATAAGGAAGACTCCACCGGCGATGGCCAGCCCGGTAAAGGCGAAGAGCGGGTAGAGGGCCGCCGCCGCGCCGAAGGTAATCACCGCGGCGATGGCGAGCTGCGGCCAGCGCGTTGCCTGCTTGAAGGCCGTCCCCAGCCCCTCCGGCCGGGCGTAGCGGAAGGCGAAGAGGGCGCAGACCATCGCCCCGCGCGAGGCCGCCGGTACGATGACCAGCGTGGCCGTCATCATGTCCCCGGGGATGTTGACGAGGGCGGCGTATTTCACCAGCAGGATGATGACGATGCCGACCACCCCGAAGGCCCCGGTGCGGCTGTCGCGCATGACGGCCCATCTCTCCTCGGCGGTCTTGTGCCCGGCGATGCCGTCGCAGGTATCGGCCAGGCCGTCCAGATGCATGGCCCCGGTGAGGAGCACCAGCGCCGCGACGACGAGGGCGCCGACTACCCCCGGAGGCAGGATGTAGCCCAGCAGCCAGTTGAGCAGGGCCAGCACCCCGCCGATGGCCAGCCCCACCAGCGGGAACCAGGCCGTTGCCCGCCCCAGCTGCAGAGGGGTGGCCTCGGCCCTGCCCGGCAGGGGCAGGCTGGTCAGAAACCGGATAGCGGCTAGAAAGCTGGTCAATATATTACTCTCCCTTTTGGTATATTATTACGCCCGCTCGTGGTGAGCTTGTCGAACCACGAGCCTTTACCCTTCGACAAGCTCAGGGTGAGTGGAAGGCTAGATTGATTTTAGCCGTCTTCTCCCTCCGAGACGCC
>DAOUEH010000026.1:0-1738 GCA_034430635.1 Dehalococcoidales bacterium
TTCATCATGGGGCCGATTCTGCAGCGCATGGACGAGCGCAACATCGCCGGGAGCAACTTCTACTTTATCCACTGGGTGCTCCCCCACCAGACCCCCCGCATGAAGATAGGCCACCCGCCCCACATCCACAGCGAGGCCGAGCTGCTCATCCACATCGGCACCAATCCCGACGACCCGGACGACCTGGGAGCGGAGGTGGAGCTCTACGTGGGGCCGGAGCTGGAGCGGCACGTCATCACCACCACCACGGTGGTCTTCCTCCCGCCCAATTTCATCCACGGCCCCTGGAACCCCATCAGGACGGAGCGCCCCTGGATATTCATCGAGATAAACCAGGGCCGCCGCCATACCGAGAAGTTCTACCCGCAGCTGCTCTCGAAAGAGGCCCGGGCCGCCTCGGACTGGTCTTTCTGGAGGGACGAGGGCATGAGCCAGGGCTACTCCAACATGGCCGAGAGGCCTAGGCCCGCCCCTTAAGATACTCCAGGGCGTGCCGGCCCGCCAGCCGCCCGGAGTTGATGGCCCAGCCCAGGGTCGCCCCGGAGGCGGGCAGGAAGCAGTAGCTGTCGCCGTAGAGGCCCCCGGCGTCGGTGCCGACGGCGTATAGACCGGGAATGACCCGCTCTTTATTATCGAGCACCTCGGTGCGGTGGTTGATTTTAATCCCCCCCAGCGTCCCCATAAAGACCGTGTAGGCCTTCATGGCGTAGAACCGGGGCTCGCGTACCGGCCGGAGGTAGCGGGGGTCTTTGGCGAAGAGGGCGTCGTGACCACCGTCGCAGGCCCGGTTATAGTCTTCAACTGTCTTCGTCAGTACGGCCGGGTTCATGCCAATCTGGCCGGCCAGCGCCTTAATCGAGTCGGCCACGGCGATATCCGGATTTTTCTTTTCCAGGGCCACTTTTAGCTCATCGTCGAAGCGGGTCAGCCGCGTCCCCGACATGTTCTTCAGCCCCACGTTCCGCTCGATGCCGCGCTCGATTAAATCCCGCCGGGTGGCCTCGTCGAAGATGGTGTAGCTGTAGCCCTCCCTGAGGCGCGCCACCGCATTGCCCACGAAGGTATCGTTGAAGGCGACGGCCTCGTCGCAGAAGCGCTCCCCCCGCGGGTCGACCCAGAGCGAGGGCTGGTGGCAGGCGCACTCCAGGTGCCCCATCATGCGCACCCCCGTCCCCAGCGGGCCCAGGCGGAAGAAGTGCAGCACCCCCAGCCCCTCGGCGGCGGCGCCCGCCTCCCAGGCCATGCGGATGCCGTCGCCGGTCTTTTCGTAGTTGCGCAGCGGGAGGAGGTTGACGCCCAGCTCGAAGCCGGAGTACTTCTTTATCCAGGCGGCGTTATTGGCGTAGCCGCCGGAGGCGATGATGACGGCCCCGGCGTTGAGGCGTGCCTCTTCCCCCCCGCTCTCGGCGATAACCCCGGCGGTACGGCCGCCCTGGCTGACGATGCCTTTCACCGGCGTCTCCAGCCGGATTTCGCCGCCCTTTTCCTGGATGCGTCTCACCAGCGTCTTGACCATGGGGGAGCCACCGGCCCCCGGCGGGCCTTTCAGGATATGCAGCGTGCGAGGGCCGTCCGGATAGTTGGTGATGACCCCGGCGAACTCGATGCCCTGCCCCTGGAGCCACTCGATAGTGGCCGCCGACTCGTCGACGAAGGCCCGCACCAGGCGCGGGTTGGCGCGCCAGTGGCTGTAGTCCATGATTGCCTTGAAGAGCGTATCGCGGCTGAGGTTCATGTA
>DAOUEH010000027.1:0-8120 GCA_034430635.1 Dehalococcoidales bacterium
TCATGCGTAAAAACCCCCTCGATTTCGGGCTGCGCTGGGGCAGCCCCCGCATATGGGGGTTTTACGTGCTGATAATCTGCCTCGTGGCGGCGGCGGTTCTCTACGCGTCTTCCCTGAGCCCTTCGCTGCAGGACTATTACCGGGAGGTGGATTTCAGCTTCGCCGGACTCTTTTTCACGAGCTGCGTCGCCCTCGCGGCGTCGGAGTTTCTCTACCGGGGCTTTCTCATCTTCGGGCTGAAGGAGAAATTCGGGGCAGGCAGCATCCTCTTACAGATGATTCCTTTCGCCCTGCTTCACCTTAACAAGCCGGAGCTGGAAACGATAAGCACTATCTTCACGGGGATACTGTTCGGCTACGTCGCCTACCGTGGCAGGTCTTTCTGGCCGGCGTTTATCATCCACCTGTTTATCAATGTCTTCTTCATCGCCCTGATAAACTATAAATACCCTTTAACCCCTTGACTCTAAGCTTTATAGGGAAGGTTCACTTACATAGATGGGAAAAAGCCTGGATGAAATGACGGATGAGGAACGCTCGCGGCTCTTCCCGGTCATCCTCAGCGAATACAGGCCGGAATGGAAAAAGAGCTACCTCAGGGAAAGGGCCGTGGTGGCGCGGGCCATCGGCTCCCCCAATATCGTCAGGATGAGCCACATCGGCAGCACCGCCGTGCCCGGATTAATCGCCAAGCCGACCATAGATATCCTGGTTGAAATCAAAGACGCTACCGATACCGCCGGGCTCATCGCCGGCATGCAGCGGGGAGGCTACCGATACCTGGAGCAGCCAAAGAACCCGCCGCCTCACATGATGTTCATCAAGGGCTATACCGAGCAAGGCTTCCAGGGGCAGGCCCTTCACGTCCACGTGAGGTACCGCGGCGACTGGGACGAGCTTTACTTTAGAGATTACCTGCTGGCCCACCCCGAGACCGCCGCGGAGTACGGCCGGCTCAAGCTGGAGCTAAAGGAAAAATACGAGTACGACCGGGACGGCTATACCGAGGCCAAGACCGATTTTATCCGGCGTGTTACGGCCCTGGCACGGGCGGAAATGCCGAAGAAAACTGAGTAATCACCACTTCAAGAACCTGGGCATATCAGCTCGTGTGGACTAAAATATTATCTCACCGCTTTTAACCCGGCGTAGCGCCCGCAGTTAAAGCCCTCGCCCAGCCGGCACCAGGCACAGCTGTCGGGCACTTCTTCCGTTATCATCAGCTGTGACTCGCACTTGCCGCAGAGGTATTCCTCGCCGGGCTTCATGGGGCCGTCACACGGCGTGATGGTCATGGGGCAGAGCTGGATGCAGTAATCGCACTGCTTGCAGAACTCCTCACGCATATTAAGGGGGCGTTCCACATGGCGGTCTTTACCCCTTCCGACAAAGCCGAGGGCGTTGGCGTGCCAAATCTCGGCGCAGGCGCGCACGCAGCGCCCGCATAATACACAATTATTATTCCGGAAGGGATAGCGCACCTCCTTGACGCCGCAGCGGACGGCGATGTCCTGGATAGCGCGGGAGTTAGGCGCCTCGGCAACCAGCAGCTCGGCGATTTTGTGGCGGAGCCGCTTGATTCTATCCGTATTGGTCCTGACCTCCATGCCCTCCTGCACTTTCAGCGTACATGAGGTGGTGACCTGAGCACGGCCGTTGACGATGTTCTCGACGATGCAGAGCCGGCAGGCGCCGATGTCCGAAAGCCCCGGGACATGGCACAGGTGGGGGATGCAGATGCCGTATTCTATGGCCACTTCCAGCACGCTGGAGCCCTTGGGGGCATGAATATCGGCGCCGTCTATTTTAAGGGTTACGTAATGCAGCATGTTTCACCTCGTTATTTAACCAGAATCGCCTCTTGCTGGCACTCGCTCCGGCAGATGCCGCACTTCTGGCACAGCTCGGGGTTGATTACGTGCGGCTCTTTTTTCTCGCCGCTGATGGCGCCGTGGATACATGCCCGCAGGCACCTTCCGCAGCCGGTGCATTTCTCCGCGTCGATGGAGTACTCGATGAGGGCCTTGCAGACGCCGGCGGGACATGTCTTTTTGATAATGTGGTCTTCGTATTCATCGCGGAAATAACGCAGCGTGGAAAGTACGGGATTCGCCGCGGTCTTCCCCAGCCCGCAGAGGGATGTCTGCGTAACCGTGTCGGCCAGCTCTTCGAGGAGGTCTATCTGGGCGAGGGTGCCGCGGCCCTCGGTGATATCGGTGATAATTTCTAACATGCGGTCGATTCCCAGGCGGCAGGGGACGCACAAGCCGCATGATTCGTCCTGCAGGAACGTAAGGAAGTATTTGGCCACGTCCACCATGCAGGAGCTCTCGTCCATGACCACCATGCCGCCGGAGCCTACCATAGAGCCGGCCTCGTAGAGCACGTCGAAGTCCACCGGCAGGTCGAATTTAGCCACCGGCAGGCAGCCCCCGGACGGGCCGCCGGTCTGGACGGCCTTGATGGCCTTGCCGTCGATGGCGCCGCCGCCGATGCCGAAGACGACGTCTCGTATCGGCGTGCCCATGGCGATTTCAACCAGCCCGGTGTTCTTGATGCGGCCGGTAAGGGCCAGAATCTTTGTCCCCTTGCTCCCCTTGGTCCCCTTGGAGGCGAACCAGCCGGCACCGTTGAGGATTATCGAGGGGACGTTTGCCCATGTTTCGACGTTGTTGAGGGTGGTCGGCTTGTGCCAGAGGCCGTCGATAACGGTATGAACGTCCTTGGGGCGCGGCTCGCCCACCTTGCCTTCCAGCGAGGCCATCAGCGCCGTCGATTCGCCGCAGACGAAAGCACCGCCGCCCCGGGCGACGTCGACATCGAAGCAAAACGACGAGCCCAGGATATCTTCACCGAGGAGGCCGTACTTCCTGGCCTGCTGCACCGCCAGCCGCGCGTGCTTTACCGCCAGCGGATACTCGTTGCGGACGTAGATATAGCCCTTGCTGGCGCCGACGGCGTAGGCGCCAATCATCATGCCCTCCAGCACCAGGTACGGATTGCCTTCCAGCACGCAGCGGTCCATATAGGCGCCGGGGTCACCCTCGTCGGCGTTGCAGATGACGTATTTCTCGTCCCCGGCCGCCTCGTAGCACTCCGTCCACTTGCGCCCGGTAGGGAAACCGCCGCCGCCGCGCCCCCTCAGGCCGGACACCTTGATTTCGTGAACGATTTCCTGGGGCGCCAGGCTGCCGATGGCCTTTGATAACGCCGAGAAGCCGCCGGCAGCGACATAGTCCTCCAGAGAGCACGGATTAATCTCTCTGTTCTGAGACAGTAACTGGCGGTCCTGGGCGATATAGAAAGGAATTTCCGCCTCGGTACGGATTTTCTTACCGGAAACCGGGTCGTTATAGAGCAGCCTTTCGATTATCTCGCCGTTTTGCAGGGTTGTGGTAACGATCTCATGGGCATCTTCGGGAGTGACATGACAGTAAAAGATGTTGCCCGGCTCTATCACCATGATAGGGCCCTGCTCGCAGAAGCCGTGACACCCCGTGATGCGTAGATGCACCGTGGTATCCATATCCTGCGCCAGCAGTTCCTGGTTGATGGCGTCGATAACTGCCTGGCTGTGCGACGCCTTGCACCCGGTGCCGCCGCAGACGATAACCGTTTTGTCTATCTTCTTTCTATCGAGGAGAAGCCGCTCCTTCATAAACTCCAGGTCTTTTTTCGTAGCCAGCATTGGCATGGTTGACCTCCTCTTTTTCTTGGCGGCGGATCTCCTCGATAAACTTGCGGAGCTTGGCGGGGGTCATGTGATGGCCGAGAGTCCCGTTCTCCGAGGCGATGGGCCCCAGGGCGCAGGCCCCCAGGCAGTTAACGCACTCGATGGAAAAAAGCCCGTCCTCGGTTACCTCGCCGGGCTGGATGCCCAGCTGGCTGATGGCCTGGTCCAGCAGCAGTTGCGAGCCGCGCACGTGGCAGGCGGTGCCGTTGCATATCGTTATCACGTACTTGCCGCCCGGCTTGAGCTTGAAGGCCTTGTAAAAAGAGGCCACCCGGTATACCTCGATAAGAGGCACGCCGAGGACTCTGGATATTTCTCTCATGGCTTCCTCGGGTATGTACCCGTAACTCTCCTGCACGTCCTGCAGCACTTCAATCAGCTGATGAGGCTGGCTGCTGCGTCCCTTCAGTATCGAATCTAACGCTAAAGATTTCATGGGAACCTCCTTTGAGAAAACTGGAGCATCTATTTATAGTTGACTTTACTTATTTTATGCGGTAATCTGTGGGTAATAAATACGGAATAAATACGTGTATAATGCCTATGATATATGGTTATATATACTGTTAAATTATTGCCAGTATAATGCCTACAAAAAATAGGCAAAAAGGATGCGCTTATGGCTAAAAAGGGGGTTATCCCCGGCGATACCGGCGACGTACGGTTTCCCAGCACAGAACTGGCCCGCCTCTGGCGAATCCCGTTCAGCGACGAGACCGAGTTAACCAAGGTTGAAAAAGCCCTCCGCGAGCGCATCAAGGAGCTAAACTGCCTCTACGGGATATCGCAGCTGGCCGAGCGCCACTTCAATTCGCTCGACAATCTGCTGGAGGAGCTGGTAAACTTCTTACCCCATTCCTGGCAGTACCCGGATATCACCTGCGCCAGGATTACCTTTAAGGAGAAGACCTACAAGAGCGAGGGATTCAAGGTCACGGGATGGCGGCAGTCGGCCCGGATTTATGTTTACAGCGAGCCGGTAGGCGAAGTAGCCATGTTCTATCTGGAGGAACGTCCGCCGGCCGATGAAGGCCCCTTCCTGGCCGAGGAACGCGCCCTTCTGGATGCCCTGGCCGACCAGATAGGCACCATCGCGACGCGGATTTCCGCGGAGCTGGAACTGCAGGACATCAACAAGCAGCTGAGCCTGGAGAGGAAGGCGTTGCAGGAGTCGAACGCGGCGCTGCGCACGGTTCTCACCAGGATTGAGGAAGAAAAGAACGAGATTTACCGGAATATTAAAACGAATGTCGATAAAGTCCTGATGCCTATCCTGCTGGCCCTGGCCCTGGAAATCTCCCCTACGCAGAGCAAATACGTGGAAATGCTCAGGACCAATCTGGAGGAAATCACGTCGCAGTTCGTGCGGCACCTGTCCAGTTCATATCATTCGCTGACACCAACGGAAATCGCCATCTGCAATATGATTCGCAACGGGCTGAGAACCAAGGAAATAGCCCAGACGAGGGGGGTATCCGCCGCCACCATCAACCGCCACCGGGAAAACATACGGAGAAAGCTTAAAATCACCAACAACGACGTGAATCTGGCAACATACCTGCAGTCGAGCATGTGGGAAGAAGGGGCCAAGTCGTAAGCGGGATAAATTATTTTTCCTGGCTCATGCCAGCCAATAATAAGGCGAGACGAAGCTAACCACCTCGGTAAAAGCCTGGCCGGTAATTCTAAGCTCGTTTTACCACTGGACAAACATCGGGATGTTTGCCCTTTCATGCGTATGTTAAAAGGTAAAAACGACGATAAACAAGTATTATTAAAGGGGAAAACATCTTATATTATAAAAGCTTGAACACCTTTTTCAGCAGCCAGATAATTATTAAAATAACTGCGATAACAAGTGCTATATGGATCAGAGAGCTTAGACTAAAGACGAATAATCCCAGTAGCCACAAGATTAAGAGAATAATGCCAATAATTAATAAGATACTCACGTTGCCTCCTTTTTATTTATTGATGCCAGTCACCGTAGTCACTTCTCCCAGAATCATAATCAGTGCCGAACCATCGGGATGTTTGCCCTTCCATGCGTACAAATATCTGATACCGTTTTCCTTTTCTATAAAGTGAAAATCATTATTGCAATTGAGAGGGAGCGAGTGTTATTAAAACAAAACCCGGTTGTCTTTTGCATTGGCTCGGTGATGGCAGGCTAGCGGATTGAAGGCGATTCAGTCGGGGTAGTCGTCTTCGGTGAGTCCTGCTCTCCTGTGAAGCTCCCAACTGATGAGGCGCGCCTGTTCGAATCGTTTCGGATCAACTACCATATTCTGCGCATGACTGATTCCTCGAATACCGCGCTCCCCTGACTGGTGGCAAGTACACGTGCACAGTCCTTCAACTTTCACTCCATCAAGGAGATCGAAGCGGTAGCCGGAGCACATACAGTGAGTAAAGGGGGTATGACACCAAATTTGCGCTCTAGGCCCAGGACTCTTTGCCATGATGGCATTCTATTACACACTGAGGTGGATTATCAACTGGGTAAATGGAGGTGCAGCACGAACACTGGGATGCCTGTCTTTACATGCGTATATGAAATCTTGAAAGTAGCACAAAGTGTCTTAATACACAAACTATCTAACCAAAGATGAACCACATGCATTAAAGAAAATTCAACTTTTTAATATGATGCCTAAGTGCAGCACAGACTACACTTCTCCTTAGTTAGATCCAATTTGATGTATAATGAAATCAAGCACATGCGTGCCTGAGTCATCAGGGAGGTGTAAAATGGTGGAAGATAAGAAAGATATTACCCGGGGTGAATTCCGTGGTGCTCGATTCCGAATATTTGGAACTGCCCCGGACAACCCTGAGGAGGGAAGGATTTTCATCTGGACCAAAATGGGTTGGTTTGAGCGAGTAAAAAGCGAGTCGGGCAATGTAGCTTTTACGCCTGTAGCTCAGTCAGAAAATGAGTTGCGTGAGTTAATTTCAAGAGATGACCCTTCAATTGACTTCGTTTCATTAAGTCGTGAGTACAGAAAAAGGGTGTCTGATGAATTCATGGATCAGTCGCTATCATCTCGAGATTCTGAGGATTCTGAGGATTCTACTGAAGAAGCTAGCGAGGATTCTGAAGAAAATGACCAGAAATACCATCAGCATGGATTATGAATGGGCTCTTCCGCAAGACCTTTGAGTTAATGTTGTAGGTGTCACCACTGCACGAACATCGGCATAACGACGTGCGTGTAGTTGTCCGCCCCCACGGGGCGGATGAGGCCGGGGCTTGAGGGGTTGGTAACTTCCAGCGCCACCGATGTCTCGTGGAGCACGCTCAACACATCCGTAAGGTACTTGCCGTTGAAGGCAATCTTGGCGTCGTCGCCCTCCACGGTGGCGTCTATCTCGCCGATGTCGTCGCCGATTTCCTCGGAGCGGGCGGAGACGGATATCTTGCCGGGGTTGCTCTCGCTGCCCGGCGTTATCATCAGGCGCACGATGCCGCTGCCGTCGCGGGCGAATATCGAGGCGGTCCGGGTGGCCCGCAGGAAGTCGGCCACGCTGACGATAACCCGGGTGGTGTAGCTCTGGGGGATGAGCTGGTCGTAGTTGGGGAAGGTGCCCTGGACGAGCTGGGAGACCAGCTCGGCGCTCTTGAGGCGGAAAAGGGCCTGGCTCTTGTTGGGATTGAGGGTGATGTCGACCGGCTCTTCCTGCTCGGCCATGAGGCGGTTCAGCTCGGCCAGGGTGCGCGCCGGGATAATGGCCTCGGTCTTCTCGGCGACCTTCTCGCCCAGGGGGAGGGTATAGACCGCCAGGCGGAAGCCGTCGGCCGCCGCCATCGTCAGCTGGTCTCCCTCGAAACGCGAGCAGACGCCGGTAAGCACCGGGCGCGACTCCTCGGTGGCCGCCGCGAAAACGACCTGATTGATGCCCTGCCGCAGGGCCTCCACGTCCACCTTGGTCTGGATACCTTCGTCCACGCCGGGGATGGGGGGGAACTCCTTGGCGTCGACGCCGCTGATGCGGGCCTCGAAGCGGGCGCACTTGAGCCCCAGTGTCTTGGTCTGGGCCGAGAGGTTCATCTCGATGGTGTCGTTGGGCAGGGAGCTGACGAACTCGGTGAGGAGCCGGGCGGGCACGGTGATGGAGCCTTCCTCTTCTATCTTGGCGCCTATCCAGCAGGAGATAGCCATCTCCAGGTTGGTGGCGACGAGCTTGAGGCGGCCCTCGTCCGTGGCCAGCAGGACATTATTGGTAATGGGCAGCGTCGTCCGGGTGGCGACCGCCCTCCCGACGATGTTGAGCCCCCGGTTCATGTTTTCCTGAAGGCAGGTTAGTTTCATGGTGCACCCCCAAATAGCAGTGGTGGACTAGTATACAACATAATGCGGTTCTATTCAAGATTTATGGTGCCGCT
>DAOUEH010000028.1:0-4443 GCA_034430635.1 Dehalococcoidales bacterium
CCCGGCTGCGGCAAGACCACCCTGGCCTATATCATCGCCAACACCACCGGCGCCCACTTCGCCCCGGTCAGCGCCGTCAGCGCCTCCGTCAGCGACCTGCGGCGCATCGTCCAGCAGGCGGCGGAGCGCCGCCAGGTGCGGATGCAGAAGACCATCCTCTTCATCGACGAGATTCACCGCTTCAACAAGACCCAGCAGGACGCCGTCCTGCCCTACGTGGAGGACGGCACCGTCACCCTCATCGGCGCCACCACGGAAAACCCCTCCTTCGAGGTCACCTCGCCGCTCCTCTCGCGCACCCGCGTCCTCCCCCTCAAGCCCCTCACCGGAGATGAGCTGCAGACGCTCATCCTGCGGGCCATCAAGGACAAGTTCCAGGGCATCGGCGAGCTTAACGCCGAGCTGGCCCCGGACGCCATGAACCACCTCATCAGCATGGCCAACCAGGATGCCCGCGTCGCCCTCAACACGCTGGAGACGGCGGCCCTGAGCACCACGCCCGACGAGGACGGGCGGCGCCTCATCACCCTGCCCACCGTCGAGGACGCCCTGCAGCAGCGGGCCATTGCCTACGACAAGGCCGGCGACCAGCACTACGGCCTCATCTCGGCGCTGCACAAATCGATGCGGGACTCCGACCCGGACGCCTCCATCTACTGGCTGACGATGATGCTGGAGGCGGGGGAAGACCCGCTCTACATCGCCCGCCGCCTGGTGCGCTTCGCATCGGAGGACGTGGGCATGGCCGACCCGCAGGCGCTGGTCATCGCCATGGCCGCCCAGCAGGCGGTGCATTTCATCGGCATGCCGGAGGGCAACCTGGCCCTGGCCGAGGTGGCCGTCTACCTGGCCACCGCCTCCAAGAGCAACTCGCTCGACGTGGCCTACAGACGCGTCAAGGAGCAAATCAAGGGAGGCGCGAGCGAGCAGGTCCCCCAGCACCTGCGTAACCCCGTCACCCGGCTGGACCGGGAGATGGGCGTCGGGGAGGGCTACAAGTACGCCCACGACTACCCCGACCATTTCGTAGAGCAGCAGCACCTGCCCGATGCCCTCAAGGGCAGGCGCTTCTACACGCCCGGCAAGCTGGGCTACGAGCGGCAGGTGCAGAGCCAGATGAAGGCCCGGAGACAGATAAAGGAGACCCCGGAAGAGGCGGAAGATGCGGACGATACCGAAAGCTAAGGAGACACAGCTATGGTAAGGTTGCCATTTATCCCCAAGGAGCATAAATTTTTCGACCTCTTCGAGGAGAGCGCCGCCAACTCCCTGAAGGCCGCCGAGGCGCTCAAGGAGATGATCGATACCTGGCAGTTCCTCGACAGCCGCGTGGCGGAAATCACCGAGCTGGAGCACCACGGGGATACCATTACCCACGAGATTATCTCCCTGCTGAACCGCACCTTCGTCACCCCTTTCGACCGGGAGGACATCGCCCTGCTGGCCCATACCATGGACGACATCATCGACTTCATCCACGCCTCCGCCGACGCCATGTTCATCTACAAAATAGACAAGCCGACGGACCGGGCCAAGGAGCTGGCCGACATCATCATCCGGGGGGTGGCCGAGGTGTATAAGGCCGTCACCGGCCTGCGGCGGCGGTCGACGCTGAAGCAGATTATGGAGGGCTGCGTGGAGATTAACCGCCTGGAGAACATGGCCGACCGCGTCTACCGCGCCGCCATCGCCGAGCTCTTCGATAACACCTCCGATATGGCCCTCCTCATCAAGTGGCGCGAGATTTACGAGCACATGGAAAGCGCCACCGACCGCTGTGAAGACGTGGCCGACGTCCTCGAAGGGGTAGCCCTCAAGCATGCCTGACGATTCGCTGACACTGTTTGTCCTGATTGTTATTTTGTCCATCGGATTCGGCGTCGTCAACGGCTTCAACGACGCCGCCAACGCCATCGCCCCGGCCATCGGCGCCCGCTCGCTGTCACCAAGGAACGCCATCATCATAGCCGCCGTGGCCAATATGGCCGGTGCCTGCACCGGCACGGCGGTGGCCCATACCATCGGCAAGGGTATTCTGGTGGCGGATGCCATTACCTTCCCCACGGTAATTGCGGCCCTAATTGCCATTATTATCTGGGGCATGCTGGCCACCTATATGGGCCTGCCCATAAGCCTGCATCACGGCTTCATCGCCGGGCTGGCCGCCGCCGGGATGGCGTTGTCCGGGAGCGGGGCCGTGGTCTGGGGTGTCATGGGGCAGATTATGGCGGCGGTAATCATCGCGCCTTCACTCGGCTTCGCCGGTGGTTTCGTGGCCATGGTCGTGCTGTACTGGGTCTTCCGGCGGGCCGCCCCGGAAAAGATGCGCCGTAATTTCAGCCGGGGGCAATATCTTACCACCGCCTTCATGGCCTACAGTCACGGCAAAAACGACGGCCAGATGCCCATAGGTGTTATCGCCATGGCGATGGTGGTCTTTTACGGCGACCCCGGCCTCTGGGACAGGCTCTCGTTTCTATCCCCGGAAACGTGGTGGATAATCGTCGTCCCGGCGCTGGCCATCAGTGCCGGCACCGCCATGGGGGGCTGGCGCGTTATCAAGACGATGGGGATGAAGGTGACCAAACTCCGACCGGTGCAGGGTTTCACCACGCAGGCCGCCGCCGCCACGGTTATCGAGGTGGCCTCTCATTTCGGCATCCCGGTGAGCACCACCCACCTTATCAGCGCTTCTACCATGGGGGTGGGGGCCACCGAGCGTTTTTCGGCGGTGCGCTGGGGGATTGCCGGCAACATCATCGCCGCCTGGATACTCACCTTCCCCATCTGCGGGCTGCTGGGGTATTTCTTTTCCTGGTTGCTGCATATGATATTCTAGGTGCTCATTGATTAGAGGGGGCTGCTCTCCCCAACTCAACCCCACCCGATGATATTTTTACCCACCCAGCCCACCCCGGGGCATTTCCGGCTAATCCCCGTGATTTTACCCTCCCCTCCAGCCAGATAGGGATATATTTTCCCCCCGATTACGGAGGGGGGCAAAGGGGCAGGATAATTAAGGGCTAAGCAGTTGATGATAGGGGCGGTCGGGTGGGAATAGATATCTCATAGAGGTGGGGTGGGGTAAAACTACGGGCTAAGCCGCGGATGCCAGAGGGCGGCTCGGGCGGGAATAGATAACACAGACGGGGCGGGGCGAGGCTAGCCGGTCTAGAGCGAAATTTCCTTCTGGCTCACGCGGCACTTCTCGGCGGTGATGATGGCCTCAACATCGGCCACGGCGCGCTCCAGCTCTCCCCGGCGGTTAATCACGATGTAGTCGAACAGGGGCAGCTTATCCAGCTCCCCCTCCGCCGTCGCCAGCCGCAGCTCCAGGTCGGCCGGGGCCTCGGTGCGTCGCTCCCGGAGCCTTATGGCCAGGTCTTCCAGCGAGGGCGGCGCCAGGAAAATCAGTATCGCCGGCGGCACCTTGCGCTTGATGGTGGCCGCCCCCTGCACGTCAATCTTGACGATGGCGTCCTTCCCGCCGGCCAGGGCCTGCTGCACCGCCTCGCGGGGCACGCCGTACCAGTTGCCGTAGACCTGGGCATACTCCAGCAGCCGGTCGGACTCGCGCCTTTCCTGGAACTCCTGGGAAGAGACGAAGTGATAGTGCTCGCCGTCTTTTTCGCCGGGGCGGCGGGGGCGCGTGGTGAGGGTAATGATAAACTCGAGGGGAAATCCGGACTCCCTGAGCCCGTTCAGCACCACGTCCTTACCGGAGCCGGAGAGGCCGGAGAGGACGACGAGCAGGGGCCGGGCGGGCGGGCGGAGGGACGGGTGGGTCTCACGGCTCATCGGCGCCTTCGCTCAGGTCTGTCTTGAGCATTGCGTTGGGGCGGCCGGTATTCAGGCGGCTGGCGATGGTCTCCGGGGCGAGGGCCGCCAGGATGATGTGCCCGCTGTCGGTAAAGATAACCGCCTTGGTGCGGCGCCCGCTGGTCATGTCGACGACCTTGCCGTTGTTCTTGCCTTCGTGGATGGTGCGCTTGGTGGGGGCCGAATTCGGCGAGGCGATAGCGATAGCCCGGTTCATCGCCAGTATATTGCCGAACCCGATATGAACCAGTTCTATGCTCATGCTATCACCTCGTGAAATATTTTGGAAAAAGTCCTTCCCTAAGCTATCACTTGTTTTCAGGGTTGTCAAGGGCGTTTTGCGCTCGCCGACCGCCCGATTTATCCGCATATCGGGCAAAATATCCCGCTACCCTGGAGGAAAATACAAGTTGCAGCCCTTTTCATACGGCCGATATTGTGCTAGAATATAGTCTGGATAGCAATCATTAACAACTGCATAGCTTAAGCCCGGAGAACAGCCTCCTGGTGGTTAGAGCGGGGTGGCCCCACCCGTTCCCATCCCGAACACGGAAGTGAAACGCCCCAGCGCAGACGATACTGAGGGGGTAACCCTTTGTGGAAAATATGCCACTGCCAGGAGGC
>DAOUEH010000029.1:0-1942 GCA_034430635.1 Dehalococcoidales bacterium
AATCGACGCCCAGGGCCTCCAGCGCCTGCGCCTCGACGAAGTGCCCGATGCGGCACTTGGCCATCACCGGTACGGTCACCGCCTTCATAATGGCCTCGATGACGGTGGGGTCGGCCATGCGGGCCACCCCCCCGGCGGCGCGGATATCCGCCGGCACCCTCTCCAGGGCCATCACGGCGCAGGCCCCTGCCTCCTCGGCGATTTTGGCGTGCTCCGCCGTGACCACATCCATGATAACACCGCCCTTGAGCATCTGGGCCAGCCCCGACTTTACCTTCCACGTCCCGGTTTCCATGGCCGCCTCCTCCGGGTTTCTCAGGTTTATTATTATTCTACTCCTGTTATCAGGGCTTGGCAAACAAAATGCCCCCGCAGCCGACCGCGGTTGACGCTCAGCGGCGAATATGATACAAATGGAAATGGATGCTGTATCTCTGGTTCTTCACGGCAATGGCTTTTCTGGCACTGCTCCTGTTTCTCCTCAGTACGATAGAGAAAAAGAGCAAGAACGTCTACCGCAAGGACGCCTATAACCTGCTGGAGCAGGAGAAGCCCGACCCCAGGAAGCTGAAAAGTTCCATAAGACTCCTGCGGTTGTACGGCGGTCGCCTCCGCCGCGACCAGGAAATCCAGGAGCTTATCCTGCGCCTCAAGGCCAAACTGGAAGGCTATCCGGATATGTCCTAGGCGGCTAGAGACCCAGCGGCCGTTTGGCCGGCCGGCCGCTGCGGCGGGGGTATTCCGCCGGTGTCGGCCCTACCTTCTCCATCACCACCAGGACACGCCCGTCGTCAAGCCCGGTAAGCGAAACCGGCTTAATCTCCCGCAGCCGGCCGCCGAGCCTGTCGATAGCCGGAAGCGCCCGCTCGACCTCTGGCTCGATGGCCCCCTTTTTCAGGGCGACGGCCCGCCCGCCGATGCTGGCGAAAGGTATGGCAAGCTCGGCCAGCACCGCCAGCGGCGCCACGGCCCGCGAGACCACCAGCCCGAACCGCTCGCGGTAGCGCCCGTCGCGGGCCATCTCCTCGGCGCGCCCGGTGATAATCTCGACGCCTTCCAGGCCCAGCCGCTCGATGATATACTCCAGGAATTTCACCTTCCTGGCGGTGGCCTCCAGCAGCGTGAGACTGATGGCGGGGAAGGCGATTTTCAGGGGCAGGCCGGGCAGACCGGCGCCGGTGCCGACATCGATAATGGACAGGTTTCCTTCGCCAGTATCCTGCGCCAGCACCAGCTTGAGGGTTAAAGAGTCCAGGAAGTGCTTGAGCTGTACGTCTTCGTAGGCGGTGATGCGGGTGAGGTTGATTCGCTGGTTCCAGGCGATAAGCTCGCGGTAGTACGTCTCGAACTGTTCCAGCTGCCCCGGCGTGAGGTCAATCCCCAGCTCCTGGGCGCCCTGCTTCAGCCTGTCCATAATGAGCTAATTATAGCACGTTCTTGAGTACCCCTCCCCACCCCTTTCGATGTTATCTATTCCCACCCTACCGTCCTCAGCATCCTCGGCATAGCCCTTAGTTTTCTCCCCACCCCATAGAGAGTGTAAGAGGGGCGTAGCCCCTCTTCTAAAAATAATTCCCCCTTTCCAAACAGAATATCAAGGCCTTTCTCTGATGCCAAGTTTGGAGAGGGGGATAAAGGGGGTGAGGAAAAACAACTGCAGTGGGGGAATTATTGGTGGGGCGGCGGGGGGCTGGCCGGCCCTAGCGGCCGTCGGTGCCCTCGCAGACTTCCTTATTCCGCCCGGCCCCAATCGTCTCCAGCGCCAGCTTGTCCATCTCCAGCTGGACGGGTATGGGGTAGTCTCCGGTGAAGCAGGCCAGGCAGAAGTTCTCCCGCGGCAGGCCCACCGCCTGGAGCAGCCCCTCGATGCTGAGGTAGCCCAGGGAATCGGCGCCGATGAACTCGCGTATTTCCGGGACGGTCTTCTGGGCGGCAATAAGCT
>DAOUEH010000030.1:0-3875 GCA_034430635.1 Dehalococcoidales bacterium
ATTCGTTATACTATATGCACAGGGTAACACCATATCGCCGGCTGGACAGCCGTGTTACTCCGGCGCTGTCCGGCTCAGGACGGGAGTTGTCAGGTGCAAGAAGAGGAAGCCCTCATCCGGCGTGCGCAGGAGCGCGACCCGGTGGCTTTAACTCAGCTGTATGAGGAGAACTTCGACAGGATTTACCGGTATATCGTCCTCAAGATAGGGGACAGGACCGAGGCCGAGGATATGACACAGCAGGTCTTTCTCAAAGTCCTCCAGTCCATCTCCAGCTACAAATGGAAGGGCATGCCCTTCTCCTCCTGGCTGTATCGTATCGCCCATAACCAGATTGTCGACTACCTGCGCAAGAAGTCTCGGCGGGCCACCGTACCGCTGGACGATTCGTTCGTCGACGGCGGCGGCAACCCGACCCACCAGGCGGAGAGGAAGCTGCAAATCGAGGAGATAGCCATCGCTGCCAGGAAGCTCACCAAGGCGCAGCAGGAGGTTATCTCCCTCCGCTTCGCCGGGGAGCTTTCCATCGCCGAGGTGTCCCAAGCGATGGGCAAGAGCATCGGGGCGGTCAAGGCCCTGCAGCACAGCGCCATCGCCGCCTTGCGCCGGGTGCTGGCGGCCGGGGTGGAACCATGAGCAAGATGAAGGATTTCGATAATATACTGGACGAGTGCCTGGAGCGCGTCGTGCGGGGCGAGACCATCGCGGCGTGCCTGGCCGCTTACCCCGAGCACGCCAAGGAGCTGGAGCCGCTGCTGCAGACGGCCAGCCAGACCCGCGGGGCGCTGGCCGTTACGCCGCGCCCTGAGTTCCGCCAGACGGCCGCGGCCCGGTTCGCGGCGGCCGCCAGGGAGATGCCGGCACCCGAAAAACGCGGCTTCTCCCTCGGCCTCAGGCCCGCCTGGACGACCCTCATCGTCGTCCTCATCGTCCTGCTGGCCGGCGGCGGTACCGTCGGCGCCGCGGCCAACTCCCTTCCCGATAGCCCCCTCTACTCCGTCAAGCTGGCTGCCGAGTCGGTGCGATTGACCCTGGCCTTCTCCGACGAGGGCAAAGCCGAGCTCTACGCCAGCTTCGCCGACGAGCGCGTCAACGAGATAGTCCGGATGGCGGCCGGGGGCAAGGTGGCCGAGGTGGAGCGGGCGACCGAGCGCCTCGACGACCAGCTCCTGGCCATGTCCGGCCTGACGGCGCCCGCCAAGGACAGCCAGGCGTCTACGCTCGAATCGGGCGGTTTCTTCGGCGTAGAGTCGGCGCCGGGGGCCTCGCCGCCGCCCGAGACCGATACGCCGCCGGCGACGACCACACCCGCGACCACCACCCCACCGGTAACCATCACCCAGGTGCCGCTGGCGGCCGAGCCGCGGGCGCCGAGCGTGCTGGATAGGGCCAACCTCACCGACCTGGAGGATGAAGGCGGCCTGCTGGCCACCGTGTCGCGGCAGGCGCTGGACAATTTACAGGACCTCTACGACGCCCTGGCCAGCGCCCCGGAATCCGTCCGCGAGGCCCTGCTGGCGGCCATAGCGGTGGCCGATAACGGCTACCTGCAGGTCATCATCAACCTGGAATAGCCCGCCCGGCGGCCTTTCGTATTACCTGTTGCTCTCACCCCCGCACCCGTTGTGACTAAAATCCTATTCTTTCCGGTGATGATACGCTATGGTGAAACCATACGCCTAACCCGGCGGCGGTTAATTCGTTATATATAATGGAAAACCCCAATACAAGGAGGCAAAATGAAAAAGCAATGGTTGGTAGTGGCGGGGGCGGTTATCCTGCTGGCGGTGGTACTGGGCGTGTCCGGCTGCGGCGAATCCGGGGTCACCGGCACGCTGAACCTGTCCGGTAACCTCAATAACCAGCAGGAAGGCATCTGGGTGAGCGGCACCGGCAAGGTCTACGCCACCCCGGACGTGGCTATCCTCAGCCTGGGCATCGAGTCCCAGGAGGCGAGCGTCGCCGAGGCCCAGGCCAACGCCGCCGCGGCGATGGCCGATATCATGCAGGCCCTGGAAGACCAGGGCATCGCCGAGGAGGACATTCAGACCCAGTACTTCAACATCCGCGAGGTAACCCAGTGGGAACCCGTCTACAATGGCGCCGATAAAGAGACCGTCATCGGCTACGAGGTAACCAACACCGTCTCCGTCAAGGTCAGGGACGACGTGACCAAGGCCGGGGCCGTTATTGACGCCGTCGCCGCCGCCGGCGGTGACCTGACCCGCATCAACGGCATCACCTTTACTGTCGACGACCCAACACCGTACTATGCCGAGGCCCGGGAACAGGCCGTGGCATACGCCCAGGCCAAGGCCGAGCAGCTGGCCGGTCTGACCGGTGCCGAGCTGGGCGACGCGACCTACGTCTCCGAGAGTAGCTCCTACGGCAGCCCCAACTACTACCGCGGCGATACCGTCCTCGTGGAGGCGGCTGAGATGCCCACCTCCATCAGCGCCGGGACGCTGGAGATAACTGCCACCGTCCAGATAGCTTACGCTGTGAAATAACAAAGCAACAAAGAAACGGTTGGAAGATACCGAAAGCAGAAGGGGGCTCCGCCAAGGGGCCCCCTCTCTTTATGCCAGCCCATCTAGGTCTGGCCGTACCGCTCCCACTCGCTGTAGAGACAGCCACAGTACTGCTGCCGGTAGAGGTCGAGGGGCTTGGTGATACGGCGGCTGTCGGAGTAGCGTTTCCTGAGGTCGGCGTAGAGGAAGACGATACCGGCATCCGCGGCGACCTTCTCGCCGGTCTCTTTCAGAATTTCGTGCTGCTGGTGGGGGCTGATGAGCAGGGTCGTCGTGAAGGCGTCGTAGCCGCCCTCCCGGGCCGCCTCCGCCGTTCGCGCCAGGCGCAGCTCGAAGCAGCGCCCGCAGCGCTCCGCCTCGTGCCCGGCCACCCGCCGGAAGTACTCCGGCATCTCGTAGCCCGGCTCGATAATCAGGGGCAAGTCCATCTCCCGGGCCAGCTTCTGCATGGCCTCAAGGCGGCTCCGGTGCTCGGTGAAGGGGTGGATGTTGGGATTGTACCAGTAGGCGGTCACGTCGCAGCCTTCCCCCCGGAAATGGGCGGCGGTATAGGCGGCGCAGTGGGCGCAGCAGACGTGAACTAAAACCCTTTTCACTCTTTACCACCCAGCTTGCGGCTGTAACACGCGTAGCTGATAAGATATATTACCAGCAGCCCGGCGGCGGTGTAAACCATCGTGAATCCCGCCGTCTCCAGGTGCGGATAATCGCCGTAGCTAAGGGCCAGCAGGGTCGCCCCGACCAGCGCCATGGCGAGGACGCCTGCCTGGAAGGCCATCCTGGCCGCCCGCCTGGCGATGTCATAGATACGCTCGTCGACGACCACCTCTTTGACGCCGCGCCGGATGAGCAGCATTATCACCACCGCTGCGGCGGCCGCCGGTAGCGGCACCCAGGCATAACCAGCCGGCGTCGCCCAGCCCACCAGCACCGCCACGATGATAACGACCAGTGCCTTCCACAAACGATATGTTTGATAGCTCATAATTTTACTCCCTTATGCCTCGTACTGAAAAACTTCCTCCAGCGTCACGCCGAAGGTACGGGCGATTTTAAAGGCCAGCTCAATGGACGGCACGTATTTGCCCTGCTCCAGAGCGATGATGGTCTGGCGCGTGCAGCCGGCGCGGGCAGCCAGCTCCTCCTGGGTCATCTCACCCCGCTCGAAGCGCAGCCGCCGGATGCAGTTGCCTATCCTGGCTCTAGGCATGGTTCACCTTCCGTCCGTAGAGCAGCAGGGCGACCGCCGCCTGCGTCAGCAGCAGGGTCACCCCGCCGACGATGACGATGAGCAGCGGGAAATACACCGAGATAACATCGCTCCCGTCGTTCATATAATAGATA
>DAOUEH010000031.1:0-2224 GCA_034430635.1 Dehalococcoidales bacterium
GGCGTCAAGTCCACCAACTATCTCGTTAGCGTCATGGCGCGCATCGAGGCGGTGGAGCACGGCTGCGACGAGGCGGTGCTCCTCAACGACGACGGCTTCGTCGCCGAGGGGAGCATCAGCAACTGCTTTTTCGTCAAGTCTGGCCGGCTGATGACGCCCTCGCTGGGGAGCGGCGTGCTGCCCGGCATCACCCGCGGGCTGGTCATGGAGCTGGCCGAGGAGCTGGGCATTATGGTTACCGAGGGCACCGTGGGGGTGGGCATCTTCCGGCAGTGCGAGGAGGCCTTCCTGACGGCTTCCACCATGGAAATCATGCCGCTGACAGCCGCCCGCGACGCCGCCGGCAAGGAGCTGGTAATCGGCAAGAGCAAGCCGGGGGAGATTACCCGGCAGCTGATGGAGGCCTATAAGGAGATGGTGGCTAAAGAGACGGCCTGAAATCCCTAAGAAGTCTCCGGCTCGCCCTGATAGTTATCCTTGGCGTCATAGATGAAGAACGCCGTGATTATGGCCACCACCGTCACCCCTACGGCCGCCCAGGTGAACACCGTATCGAAGCCGAACCTCTCGATGAGATAGCCGCCGGGCAGCACGAAGATAGCCCCGGTATACTGCATGGTGGAGTAGTAAACGCCGAAGATTTTAGAGCGGTGGCGGGCCGGGGCCTGGCTCATGATGAACACCTCGGTCACCGGCATGCGCAAGGCCATGATAAGACCCTGCAGGAACAGCACGATATAGAGGCTGGGCCCCAGGGACACCAGCTTGAAAAGATAGATGGCCCCCCCGGATAAGATACCCGTGGCGATAATCACCTTGATGCTGCCGATTTTATCCGATATATAGCCGCCGACCGGCCCGGCCCAGAGCCCCGAGGAGAAGACGATGGCCATCAGCCCGCCGGCCACCGCGTTGGATGCCCCCAGCTCGTCGGTCATGTAAAGCGTCAGAAAGGGCAGCACCGACATGCCGATGCCCCCGCCGACGACCATCATGGTGAGAAAGGCAATCAGCCGCCGCTTGTAGCCCGGCTGGGGCGGTTTTTCCTCGATTATCTTCTTCTTCACCTTCTCGACGTGGGCCTTGCCGCCGTGACGCGAGAGATAAACGTAGAAAATCAGGGCGAAGACGACCGTGGGCACGGACAGGATAATGAAGGAGTACCGCCAGCCGCTGTCCTCCCCGAAGGCCCCCACGATGGCCGCGGCGATTATGGGTGCCACGAAAAAGGCGGCGTTGCCCCCCACCAGGTGAAAGCCCAAGGCGCGCCCCCGCAGCTGCGGCTCGACCGAGGCGGAGATGAGCGGCGTCGCCGCCGGGTGATACCCCCCGGACAGGAGGCCCATCAGCATGAGAAAGGCGATGAACATGATGAAATTGGTGGAAACACCTATCAGGATACCGGCCACGGCCACGCCCAGTGTGCCCACCATGATGAGTAAGGTCGGGCCGAAGCGGTCGGCGAACCAGCCGGCCGGCAGCTGCCCGGTGGCGCTGGCCAGGGCGAAGGCCATCGGTATCGTCGAGGCCTCCGTGTATGTCCCTATCTTGAAATAGTCGCGTATGGCCGGGAAGAGGGGCTGCTGGAGCGCCATCAGGAAATGATGGGCGGCGTGCGCCATGATGAAAAACGGCAGCGAGGTAAACAGGAAAGAGCGAGGTTTCTTCTCTTTAATCGTCGGTGTCCTTTCGGGGTCTAATTTCGCTTCGGGGCAGATACGTGCCATCACGCGTACTAAACGGTGAATCCTGCCGTATGTCGTGCCGGGAAGCCGGAGAAATACAGGTTGAAATAATTATATACATTCCCCTAATAAAAAACAAATATCCCCTTTTCAGTCTCGGGCTATTGACAAGGGCATACTGATATGTTACGATATATCGTAATGTTCGCTAAGAATTTCTTCCCGCCGGGACGGCCGCCGCGCCTCTTCGAAAAGGGCGATCTTAAATACGTCATTCTCAACCTCCTCAAGGACAAGCCGGCCCACGGCTACGAGATAATGCGCGACATGGAAGAGGCCTTCCACGGTTTCTATACCCCCAGCGCCGGGAGCGTCTACCCTACCCTGCAGATGCTCGATGACATGGGCTATGTCAGCTCTTCCGAGCGGGACGGCAAGAAGGTCTACACCATCACCGAAGCGGGCAAGCAGTTCCTTAAGGAGCAGCAGGACGTGGTCGCCAAGATAAAGGGGCAGATGAAGGACTGGTTCCATCCCCG
>DAOUEH010000032.1:0-3428 GCA_034430635.1 Dehalococcoidales bacterium
CAAGGAAAATTCATGGCTGAGCAGCGTGAGGGGAGAATACCCGTCTCGGATAAGGATTACTTACGAACAATAGAGACAATGTCGGTTTCTGACCTTACAAAAGCATTAATTGACTTATCGCAAAATGTTGGGACTCTAGGTAATTGGGTAAAGGGATTTTGGGTTGGTTTTGGAATTGTTATCGTGTTGGCCGTAATTACCATAATTCTTCAATTCGTCAGATAGTGTAACATATCCGGGGATATAGGGCGCGGTATCCCGGAGGTTTTTTTGGCCCTTCACCGTCCCGCTGAATAACCTCGCCACACCACCCTACGTAGCTCTTTTATCCCACCCGGCCCGCCCTCGCGGCATCGGCCTCATGTCCCGGCCGGCGGGGCGGGTTTGGTCAGTCCTTGATAATCTTATCGGGCTCCTTGACGTATTTGGACGCCAGCGTGCAGTGGACGAAGAGGATGGGCTTGTCCACCCGCTTGAACTCCAGCGGGCAGTGCACCATGCCGGCGGGCACGTAGACACTGGTGGGCGTGGTGATTTGATGTATTTCACGCTCCTCCCCCAGGCCGATTTCGATGTCCGCCCCTAAGTCCCCCATGTCGTCCGGGTCGAACGACATGAAGTAGAGGTACATGTCGAAGTCGTGGTAATGCGGGTACTCCTCCATCAGGGTGGGCTCGGTAATGCGCAGGAACATGATGGTGAAATTGGAGTTGTACTCGGTATCACCCGCGTAGATGAACTCCGGCCCGTAGCCCCCGGTCGCCACCGGCTTTTTTATCACGTATTGCCCGTATTTCGTGCCGGCCATTTATTCGCCTCCTTGAAAAAGTATTTTCTCAACCTCTCTCAGACGTTCCAGCCCCTTGACCTCCCGGGGGAACATGGGCAGCTCGGTCAGCTTCAGGTGGCCGTATTCCCTGCGGATGTGCGCCAGGTATTCCCGCTGCTGGCGGGCCTTGGTCTGCAGGAACCACGATTCTTCTATCTTGACGACGTTATTGATAATCATACTTTGCACGGTCAGGCCGTATTTATCCAGCTCGCTGAAGATGCCTTCAAGCTGCGCCACGGCCAGCGCCTCCGGGATGGTCACCATGGTGAAGGCGACGTCCTGCCTCAAAAACTCCAGGTTGGCGGCGGAAAGGGCCTCCCAGCGCCGGATGATTTCCAGCACTGGCTGGCGGCTGCCCCGCCCCGCCCGCAGGCGCGAGTAGATGCGCGGGGCCAGGCGCAGGTGCTCGGTGAGCAGGGCGGGGGTCGCCAGCAGCCCCAGCGTCTGCCCCAGGGGGGCCGTGTCCCAGATGATGTGGGCGTAATCGCCCTTGAGGGCCAGCTCGCGGATGTAGTCGACCATGAACTCCTCGCCCAGCCCCGGCAGCACCGAGGTCATGAAGACGACGAACTCGTCGTAGGCGATATCGACGAAGGCCGAAAATACCTGGTAGACCTCGCGGCCGAACTTCTCGTCCCACATCTGGCGGACCTCCGCCTCGCCGATTTCGCGGATGGTAAGCCCGGGCAGGCCCTCGACCGCACCGGCCCCGCCGGTCTCGAAGATGTGCTTCAGCGAGGGGGTGGCGTCGGTGGAGATGAGCATCACCGGCGTCCCCGGGGCGACCCGGTGCAGGGCCGTGGCGGCGGAGCAGGTCGTCTTGCCCACGCCGCCCTTGCCGGTGAACATAGTTACCGTGGTCACGCTGCTATTGAACAATAAAGGGGCGGGCGGGCGCAAGCGGCGTCACGGCTTGGTGGTAACAAATGGCTTCTTATCTCCGTGGCAGATAAGCTGAATTACGTTGCGGCCGGAGGTAGCCGCGTTGGGGATAGCGCCGCCGACCTCGACCCACTGCCCCGCCATGTAGAAGTTCTCGAGACCCGGCAGGGTCTTGCTCATGGTGAGGTTAAAAGTCTCCAGGGTGGGGAGCCAGCCCTCGAAGCTGCCGCGCCAGTTCCCGGTGTAGCGCTCGTAGGTCAGCGGGGTAGCCACGTCGCGCATCTCCACCTGCTTGGCCAGCCCCGGGAAGCGCTTGTCGAGTAATCGCACGATGGTATCGGCGACCTTCTCCTTCTCGGCCTTATAGCGCTCGGGCACCCGGTGTAGCTTTGCCCAGTAGTCGTAATCGGTGGCGAACCAGAGGCGGAGGGTCGTCTTACCCTCGGGGGCCAGGGTGGGGTCGAAGTTATGGATGGCGCTTACCCACAGCCTCTTCAGCTCGTTACCGGCGATGGTCACCGGCGCCTCGAGGGGGAAGTTTATGCCGAATGAGGAGGCCGGCAGGTCGTCGAAGGTGCGGGCCACCCCCAGGCCGACGTGGACAATGGCCGGGAAACGGGGCAATTTGTCATAGTAGCCCCGTATCTCGTCGTTGGCATATTTCCCCTCCAGCATGTCGAAGATGGTAGCGTGGCCGTCGGCGGCGGAGATAACGTAGTCGGCACGGTGCTCGCTGCCGTCCTCCAGCCTGACGCCGACGGCGCGCCCGTCCTCCACCAAGACCTTGACGACCCTGGATTTATAATTTACTTCGCCGCCCAGATTGAGGTAGCGTTTCTCGACGGCCCTGGCGAGTTCCAGGGAGCCGCCAATCGAGTAGCCGGTGGATTTCGCGTGCTGGGAAGCCAGCGACATAAGCAGGTAGACGCTGGGGAAAAAACCGGGAGTCATGCCGGGGCCGCAGGGCGGGCCCCAGGTGAGGAAGCAGCCGCGTATCAGGGGGTGCTTAAATCTCCGGGCAAGCTCGCCCAGCGAGACCTTACGCCATTTCATCATGGTGGGCATATAAGGCAGCATGCCGAATATCATCTTAATTTTATCCAGCGGGCCGTACAGCTCCGGGGCCTTGTCGGCGGGCAGATTAAAGTTGACGAAGGTACGCATACTTTTAATGATTTCGTTGATAACGGCTTCATCCTCGGGGGATAATTTTTTCATATGCCGCTCCAGGCGGTCGATATCGGTATAAAGGTGGAAGACCTGCCCATCGCTGCCCTCGTATTGATAATCCTGGTCGTAAAAGCAAATCTCCCTACCCTGTGCGGAGCCCAGCTCCTCCCAGATTTTATAATAGCTCGACTTCGGCCCGGCCCCCATGAACCAGTGGATGACGGGCATGGTGTAGCCCTTCCTCTTCCAGGCGGTGCACAGGCCGCCCGGCCTGGTATCCATCTCCAAGATTCGCGTCCCGTAGCCGTTCATCCGGCCGTAGCAGCCCGCCGCCAGACCGGCGATGCCGCCTCCGATGATAATGATTGACTTCTCTGCCATCTTCGCCTCCCTATTATTGAGGGTCAGGTGGTGAAGGGTAAATTTGTGCCGACCCCAGACATAAGTATACACCTATATGTCAAGCCGTACGATTGCAGCGGTTCTCGCGTCGCTAGATGGTGATCAGGTGCCGGGCGCAAGCGGCGTCACGGCTTGGTGGTGA
>DAOUEH010000033.1:0-2001 GCA_034430635.1 Dehalococcoidales bacterium
TTCCTGGGGATGGCCTTTTTCGATAACCCTTACGGCGGGCTGGCCGTGGCCTTCGCCGTCTGGGCCATCCTGAGCCTGGTCGCCTTTTTCCAGGGGGACAGCATCCTGCTGTCACTTTCCAAGGCCAAAAAAATCAGCCGGAATGACTACCCCCGCCTCTACAACGTCGTCGAGGAGATGAAGATAGCCTCGGGACTTACGAAAATGCCTGATATCTACATCATCGACGACCCGGCCTTAAATGCCTTCGCCACCGGCCGCGACCCCAATAAAGCCTCCGTGGCCATCACCTCGGGATTGCTCCAGAAGCTCAACCGCGACGAGCTGCAGGGGGTTATCGGGCACGAGCTGGCGCATATCCGGAACCGCGATGTCCTGCTCATGGCCATCTGCAGCGTGCTGCTGGGGGCTATCGTCATACTGGCCTGGTACGTCTCGCGCATCCTCATCTTCGGCGGCATGAGCGGGTCGCGGCGAAGCTCTTCGGGCAGCGGCGGCGGCCAGGCGCAGGTCATCATCATGCTCGTCGGCGTCGTGTTTATGATTCTGGCGCCCATTGCGGCGTACCTGATTTACTTCGCCATCTCCCGCAAGCGGGAGTATATGGCCGATGCCTCTTCCGCCCTGTATACCCGCTATCCCGAAGGGCTGGCCTCGGCCCTGGAGAAACTCGGCGGCTCCACCTCCCAGCTTAAATCGGCCAACAAGGCCACGGCGCCGATGTATATCATCAATCCCTTCCGCCAGAAAGGCCGGGCCGCCGCCGACCTGACCAGCACCCACCCGCCCATCTCCGAGAGGATACGCATCCTGCGGGCTATGGCGGGCGGGGCTTCCTTTAATGACTACGATAAGGCCTACCGCCAGGTCCACTCGGGCAGGCGGGGTATCCTGACGCCGGGCACGGTGGCCGCGGTGGGGGCCGTGGGGTTGAGGGAAGCCTCATCGCCGGAGCCCATCGGCGAAACGTTTAAATCGGCCAAGGCGGAACGCACCCGCGAGGTCTCCGATGTCATGCTGCGCCTGAACGACTACGGGATGATTGACTGCGACTGCGGCGTCAAGCTGAAGGTGCCCCCGTCACTCCGGGGCCGCAGCGTCCAATGCCCCCGGTGCGGCCGGATTCATGCGGCCTAGCCGGGCTTCGGTATATCCTAAAACGCCTCCTCAGGCACTCCCGCCCGACTGATGGACTCCGTTTCCTTTTGGCCCTCTTTCCGCTTTGCATTTGAGAACACTGCTTGGTAAACTTAGGCATACCCGCCCCGGAGGACTAACCTATGGAAGTGAGAATCGATACCCACGGGCCGGACTTACCGGCCACCAGGGTCTTTTTCAGCGACGAAAGCGGCTTCGAGGTCGCCTCGGTCATCGTCACCGGCAAGACCGACTGCGCCCTCATCGACGCCCAGTGGACGCTCTCCAACGCCCACCGCGTCGTGGCCGAGATACTGGAGACGGGTAAGCGCCTGCGGACGATTTACGTCACCCACGCCCACCCCGACCACTACTTCGGCCTGGGGCCCATCGCCGATGCCTTCCCGGAGGCCAGGGTTATCGCCCTGCCGGAGGTCGCCAGAACCATCAACAAACAGTTCTTCGGCAAGATAGAGCACTGGGAAGAGACCATCGGGCCCATCAACACGCCCCGGCAACAGGTCGCCATCGAGCCCATGACGGAAAACCACTTCGAGCTGGAAGGCCACCGCATCGAGATAATCCCCAAGGTCATGGGCGACCTCAAGTACAACACGGTGGTCTGGATACCGGCCATCAAGACCCTCTACGGCAGCGACGTCCTCTTCAACCAGGCCCACCCCTTCACCTGCGAGGTCACCGCCACGGAGCGCGCGCAGTGGGTACGCGACATCGAGCGCCTGGAGGCGATGGGGGCCGAGGTCGTCATCCCGGGACACCAGAGGCCGGGCATGCCTTTCGACGCCAGCTCGTTTCATTTCACCAGGGACTATTTAATCGCCACCGAGGAGGAGTTGGCCAACA
>DAOUEH010000034.1:0-4587 GCA_034430635.1 Dehalococcoidales bacterium
CGACGAGGTACGCCTCAACGTCGCCGGCGGCGAGGGGGCCGTCGCCCTCAAGCTCCCCAACCTGCAGACCGCCTGCGGCCCGCCCCTGCAGGCCAGGCTGGCCGCCCTGGTGGGGGAGGACGGCTTCCGCACCGAGTCATTTTAGACTATACTCTTATTCAGGAGGAGGCTGCCCATGAAAAGCTCTTTCCGGCTCTTCCGCATCGCGGGAATCGACATCGGGGTTCACTATACCTGGATTTTTATCTTCGTCTTTATCTCCTGGTCGCTGGCGCAGGGGTTCTTCCCGCAGGCCTACGCCGGCTGGGACACCCTCACCTACTGGATAACCGGCATTATCGCCGCCCTGATGCTCTTCGTCTCGGTGCTGCTCCACGAGCTGGCCCACTCGCTGGTGGCCAAGCGCCGCGGCATCCCGGTCGCGAGCATCACCCTCTTCTTCTTCGGCGGCGTCTCCAATCTTGAGGAAGAGCCCAAGAAACCGATGGCCGAGTTCACCATGGCCATCGTCGGGCCGGGCACCTCGCTGGTGCTGGCGCTCGTCTTCTGGCTGCTCTACCTGATACCGGCGGACAAGACCGGGCCGCTGGCGGCCATGCTCAGTTACCTCGCCCTGATAAACCTGATTTTAGCCGTCTTCAACCTCCTGCCCGGTTTCCCCCTCGACGGGGGGCGCGTGCTGCGCTCCATTATCTGGGGGGCCACCGGCAATCTCGTCAAGGCCACCAACATCGCCGGGAGAATCGGCCAGCTGCTGGGCTGGGCGCTCATCGGCGTGGGTATCTATTTCATCTTCTTCGTCAGCATCGTCTCCGGACTCTGGATGGCCTTTATCGGCTGGTTCCTCAGCGGCGCGGCCTCGGCCAGCCGCCGGGAGGTCACCGTGCGCGAGAGCCTGAGCGGCATCCGGGTGAGGGACTTCGTCGACCTCAACACGACTACTATCAGCCCGGAGACGACCGTGGCCGAGATGGTCGATAATATCTTCCGCCGCCAGCACGGCCGGGCCGTCCCCGTCTGCCGGGACGGCAAGCTGCTGGGCATCGTCAGCATAACCGACGTCCGCGGCCTCCCCCAGGAGAAGTGGCCGACGACGCCGGTGGCCGACATCATGACCCGCGAGCCGCTTTACACCGCCTCCCCGCAGGACGACCTGAACACGGTAATGAAGCTGCTGGCGCAGCACGATATCAACCAGGTGCCCATCCAGCAGGATGGTCAGTGCGTCGGGCTGCTCTCGCGGGCCGATATCATCCGGCACATCCAGTTCCGCGAGGAGCTGGGGGTCAAAAAGCCCTGAAAGGCCGGGACGGGTCTATGGACAAGGGAAAAAGGGAGGATATCGTCATGGATAAACCGATGTCCGATGCGAGTTTCAAACTTATGTCTCTCGCCTTCAAATTTCGCGACTCGCTCCAGGACCCGGCCGATATTTTAAAGCAGGCGGGTGTAAAACCGGGACACCATGTACTGGACTACGGCTGCGGGCCCGGCGCCTACACGATAGCCGCTGCTAAAATGGTGACAGACTCAGGCAATGTGTACGCGGTGGATATACACCCGATGGCTACAAAGCAGGTGGAAAGTACGGCCTCGCGGAAAAAGCTGTCCAATATAGAAACCATTCTCACCGACCGCGCGACGGGTCTGCCCGACGAGAGTATGGACGTGGTGCTGCTGTACGATATTCTTCACGACCTGGACAGCCCGCAGGATATACTGGCGGAGCTGCACCGCATATTAAAGCCTGACGGCACCCTCTCTATCAGCGACCATCATTTAAAAGACAGGGACATAACGTCTCAGATAACCGGGCCGGGACTGTTCAAGCTATCAAATAGAGGCGAAAAGGTATATAATTTCTCCAAAATATAGTAAGGGTAATCGGTATGTCTGCGGAAGATACGCACCGGGGGCATAGAAAGAGGCTGCGAGAGAAGTTCTTCAAGTCGGGACTGGCCGGCTTCCAGGACTACGAAATCGTGGAGTTGCTGCTCAGCCTGGGCACGCCGCGCCGGGACTGCAAGCCCCCCGCCAAAGAAGCCATGAAGAGGTTCCGCACGCTGCGCGGCGTCCTGGAGGCCCCGGCCGAGGAGCTGCAGCAGATAGACGGCATCGGGGCGCATAATACCTTCGGTATCAAGCTGGTACAGGAGGTGGCGCGGGAGTTCCTGCGGGCCAGGGCCCTGGAAAAACCCTTTCTCCGGTCGTCCCAGGAGGTCTTCGACTACCTCTACCACGCCATGCGCGGCCTCAAGAAGGAGACCTTCAAGGTCATCTACCTGGACAGCCAGGACGGGATTCTGGATACCGTCGACCTGGCCACCGGCACCGTCAACAGCAGCCCCGTCTCCCCCCGCGAGGTCGTCGAGGGGGCCCTGAAGCATAACGCCGCCGCCCTGATTTTCGTCCACAACCACCCCTCCGGCAATCCCGCCCCCAGCCAGAGCGATAAAGCCCTGACGCGGGAGCTGGTCTACGCCGGTATCGTCATGCAGCTCAAGGTGCTCGACCACATCATCATCGGGGAGAACCGCTATTTCAGCTTCGCCGAGGAAGGGCTCATCGAGGAGTACGAGACGGACTACCTCAACCTGAAGCTGCGGGGCACCGCCGAGGCCCGGCGGCGTTACGATACTACGCTGCCCGCGTCCGGGCCCCGCCGGAAGCCGCCTAAATAACACTATTTAATCCAAAGCCCTTGACAACAGCGCTATAATTAGGATAGCCCAAGAACCGACCATCGGTAAACCGGAGCAACAAGGTGGTTTCCCATGGTGGTAAAAAAGAGAGAAACGGGCATCGATATTATCGGCGCTTTGCCCTGGGGCTCGCATGCAAGCGTCTTCTACGGCACCAGGCAGGACCTGCTCAATACACTGGTGCCCTATTTCAAAGCCGGCCTGGAAAACAACGAGTTTTGCTTCCTGGTTACATCCGACTTACTTAATATAGAAGAAGCTAAAGAAGCGCTCGCAAAAGAGATACCCAACTTTCCCCACTATCTCAAAACAGGCCAGATAGAAATTTACTCGCATCACGAG
Organism: Dehalococcoidales bacterium; assembly: GCA_034430635.1. GTDB lineage: Bacteria > Chloroflexota > Dehalococcoidia > Dehalococcoidales > RBG-16-60-22 > DAOUEH01. Next base: position 3,045 of record DAOUEH010000034.1, read on the forward strand.
GTGTATCTCACAGACGGCGCTTTCGATATGCAGAAAATCCTTAATGTCGTATCCGTTACGCTCGCTAAAGACCTTGTCCGCAGCTATGATGGGATAAGAACCATGGGTGATATGTTTTGGATATCAAAGGAAGATTGGAAAACCTTTGTCAGATATGAAGCAGAATTAAATAAACCCATTAGCCAATCCCAGATAATTTCACTTTGCGCCTATCCCCTCGATAGCTGCGGGGCCAGCGAGTTCATCGACGTTATGCGCAACCACCAGTACGCCTACATCATCCAGGAAGGAGCATGGGTAGCGCTGAGCCAGAAGACCTCCCGGGAGATGAGGCTGCCGCCGGTATCAGAAAAGTCCGCCGCCCTGACCCCGCTGCAACAGAGGTTCGCCTCTTCCGGCCTGAAGGGCTTCAGCGACCCGGAGATTGTCGAGCTGTTCCTGAGCCTCTGCCCCTACCGCCGGCACCGGCAGCTGCTGCCGCAGCTCATCAAGACTTTCAACAATGTCCGGGGGCTGCTCTCCGCTTCTCCCGAGGAGCTGGCGCGGGCGGGGCTCGACCCCCATTGTATCGTCTATATCAGTCTCCTGCGGGAAATTCCCGTCAAGGTGCTCAAGGATAAAATCAAGGAGCAGCCGTATTACGACTCCCCCCAGAATATCTTCGACTATCTCTACTACTCGATGCGCGACCTCAAGAAGGAGGTCTTAAAGGTGATTCACCTCAACAACCGGAACCAGATTATCGATGTCATCGATCTTTTCGAAGGGATTTCGGACCGGATTATCATCAACTCCCGCGAGGTGATTGAAAACGCCATCGAGAACAAAACCAAGGCACTGATTTTCGTCCATAACCACCCCTCCGGCGACCCTGCCCCCAGCCCGGCCGATATCCAGCTCACCCGCGACCTGGTCTTCATCGGCAATATCCTTCAGATACGGGTGCTCGACCATATCATCATCGGCAATAACCGGTACTTCAGCTTCGCCAGCGAAGGGCTCATCAAGGAATACGAGCTGGACTTCCTCAACCTCAAGCTCAGGGGCACCGCCGCCGCCCGGCGGCGCCTCTACCGCGCCCGGCCGGATTCCCCCTCCAGCCGCAGCAGGTAGCGCTTCATGGCCAGTCCCCCGCTGAAGCCACCCAATCCCCCACCGGCGGCCAGCACGCGGTGACAGGGGACGACGACGGGAACGGGGTTCCGGCCCAGGGCCTGCCCCACCGCCCGCGCCGCCCCCGGCCGGCCGATACGCCCGGCCAGCCAGCCGTAGCTACGCGTCTCGCCCCAGGGAATCATTTGGGCCGCCCGCCAGACCTCATGCTGGAAAGGCGTTGTTGAGCTCAAATCGAGCTTGTCGGGGAAGGCCGTGCGGCGGCCAGCGAAGTATTCTTTAAGCCGCACTGGGAGGTCTCGGAACACGGCAGGGTTTTCACCGGCGCCATCGGCGAGAAGGTTGCGAATATCCTGCTCCGAAGGCCGGGGCAGAATCAGCCGCCGCAAGCCCTGGCGCGAGGCCAGCAGGCCCACCCAGCCGGCCGCGG
>DAOUEH010000035.1:0-2475 GCA_034430635.1 Dehalococcoidales bacterium
TTGAACGGGTCGACGACGACATCGGCCCCCAGCTTCTTAGCCAGCTTACGCTTCTCGGCAACGGGCTCGGAGACGAGCAGGCGGGCGGCCCCGGCGCGGAGGGCGACCTCCATACAGAGCAGTCCGATGGGCCCGGCCCCGGAGATGGCCACCGTGCCGCCGGTCCTGACGTTGGCCGCATCGATGGCGTGTACGGCCACCGAGACCGGCTCCAGCAGGGCGCCGATTTCGAAGCTCAGGTCGTCGGGCAGGGCGTAGACGCAGGCCTCGGGGTAGACGGCGTACTCGGCGAAGGCCCCCGTGGCTTCGGCGCGTGCTTGGCAGTAGTGCGGCATCCGGTTACGGCAGTAGTAGCAGGCCCCGCAGGACTTACCGAAGTCGCAGGCCACGCGCTGGCCCACCTTGTAGTTCTTAACGGCGCTGTCGACGGCGGCGATGGTGCCGCAGGCCTCGTGGCCGAGGATACGCGGCTCGTTATAAAACTCCGGCGGCATCAGGCCGAACCGCCCCGCCAGGTTCTCCGGGTCGGTGCCGCAGATGCCGCAGTAGGCTATCTTTACCTTGACCTCGTGCGCCCCGGGCTCCGGCTCGGGCACGTCCTCCACGTTCATGTTACCGATGCCCCGCATTACGGCTGCTTTCATCTTCTGCTTATCTCCTTTAAATCTATGGTCTATCCTTACCGGAACCTTATTTCAATGACTACGCCGCCCTCTACCGTTTCAAAGTAGGCAAAGCCCCGGGTATCGAGATTGGCGCTGGTAAGGCGTTTGAGTCCCTGCTTTTCCAGCCTGGTGACTTCCCCCGCCACATCATCGACCAGGTAGGCGATGTGATGGACGCCTTCGCCCTTTTCGTCCAGGAACTCCTGCAGGGCAGACTCCCCGCCGGAAGGCTGGAGCAGCTCGATTTCGGTATCGCCCACTTTAGTATTGCTGATTTTTACACTCCATTCGGCCGGTTTCCCGCGAAACTCGCCTTTAAAAGCAACATCTACCCATTTCCGGTCGTCCATCATCCCGAACGGGCCGATGCCGATGGCCTCCAGGTGCTCGATTGTCCTGTCCATGTCCCTGACGATAACGCCGACATGGTGGAAATCTTCCGGCTTGAAGGGGGTGTTTTCCAGTATCTTTTTATCCATGCTGGCTCCTTTCGCGGCTGATAGGGGGAGGCGGCACTATCGCTGCCATATCAAGTTTATCCATGCGGGGCGGCCGTGTCAAACACCGTCCCCTTATAAAATCTCACGGCATTATCACGCCCTTGATGTAGCCGGGCGTGCGGTTGAGGTTGTCCTGGAAGGCCTTATCGATTGCCTCCAGCTTATAGGTGTGCGTGATGAGCTTGTCCATGGGGAAAATCCCCTTCGCCACGGCCCAGAGGGCGCGGCTGAGCTCGCTTGCGTAGTCGGTGGACATGCCGATGCCCTGGGGGCTATAAATGATGGGCGATTTTATCCAGGAGAAGAGCTCGTAGGTGTCCGGCGACTGGTGCCAGCCGACGGCGATAATCCGCCCCCGGTTGTTCTTGATGACATCGCCCACCAGCTTGAGGCCGGGCGGGTGCCCCACCACCTCGATGGCCACATCGGCGCCCCGCCCGCCGGTGAGCTTCATCACCTCGGCGGCCACGTCCGCCTTGCCGGGATTGAGCGTCACCGTGGCGCCCAGCTCTTTCGCCAGCGCCAGGCGGCTGTCGTCCAGGTCGCAGACGATGTACTCCCGCAGCTTGGGGTGGGCCACCGCGGCGATGACCCCCAGCCCCATGAAGCCGCAGCCTACCTGGAAGACGCAGTCGCCCATCTCCGGGTTGGCGGTGCGGGCGATGGAGACCAGGCTCATCAGCGGCTCGCCCAGGGCGTGCTCGAAGGGGATGCCCTCGGGTATCCGCTCGATGATGTAGCCGTGCCCCCGGGCGGTGCGGTTGGCAGGGTCGCAGGCGACGTACTCGGCGTAGCACTCGTCGCCGAAGTAGCCGGTGATTCTATCGCCCACCTGGAAGCCTTTGACGTTTTTCCCTACCTCCACCACCGTCCCCGCCGGCTCGTGGCCCGCCCGCCGGGGGAACTTGCGGCGCTGGCGCATCTCCGGGCTGCCCGTGTCCAGGTAGCCGGGCATATCGGACGAGCAGACCCCGCAGGCGGCTATCTTCACCAGCATCTCGTCGTCGCTGATACGGGGCGTCTCGATTTCCCTGATTTCGAATTTCCTGGGGGCGACGATAAAGGCGGCCTTCATGGCGGGTTCCTCCTTGAGTCAAGTCGCGTGCGGTCTATTTTAGCACAGCCGCCCCGCCCGTTTATAATCCGGCCAGGGCGGACCTGATTTTCTCCAGCCAGTCCAGGATGGGAATGCGCCGGCCGCAGGCCGCCGCGCAGGCGCCGCAGGCGTTGCAGCGGGCGATGTCGTGCCCCTCCCGGCGGTAGATATCCCGCGCGGCATCCATATTGCCGAACATCACGGCGTCGTTATA
>DAOUEH010000036.1:0-1841 GCA_034430635.1 Dehalococcoidales bacterium
GCCGTCAACGGCCTCGATTCCGTCAAGGAGAACGCCCCCAGCGCCCCTGTCGAGGACATGACCTAACTTCTCCGACCTGTCATTAGTTGACTTCAATCTAAGACGTTCACTCAGCGGCGGGGCAATCGCCGGATTGCCCCGCCTGCCTTCAGGTCTGCTGTCCAGACCCGCAAGGGAGAGTGTATATTACTGCCTGTGCCATCGGCAGTATATTTTTTATCACCCCACCCACCCCATTACCTTTAGTTCAGCATATCTAACGCATCCTCACCTATCCTCCAGATAACTATTCCTTGCCTATTTCCTTCCCTTGGTCTAACCTGAAACTAGTATCACGGCACGTGTATCCCGGCGCCGCGTAAATTGGCGACGGATATGTCTGCAGATAACATTACGCCAGACAGGAGATGACAATGACGGAACGTGAGATGCTCTTTCTTGACCGGGACCTGGTGGAGAAGATAGACAGGAATCGTGGCGATATCGGCCGGTCCGAGTTCATCGACTTTTGCATCGATACCCTGCTCGAAGGGGCCCTATCGGAGGAAGTCGTGATGACCGGCGAAAAGGCCGCCGACAGAAGGCCCGTCGCCAGGGAGGCGGCACCCGCCTACCCGCCCAGCGAGGATTTCCAACAGTTCAAGCGCAACATGGGCAACCTGATGAAAAACATGCTGGAAATCGTCGTCAACCTGGGCCTGGAAGTGGACAGGAGCAAGAGCAAGACCCAAGGCATCGACGAGCTGGACTATCTCAAGTTTCAGTTGCGCAAGACCTTCGGGGAGTAGCGGCCCCGGTGGCGGGGTGGACCCTCCCCGATTTGCCGCGGAACTTGCCCTGGCACCTGTGGCCAGGGCCGATATGCCCCGATATTTGGCGCGCGCAACGATTTGTTAGAGAAAATCCAGCGGGGACATAGATAATGTTCAATTTTTTAGAGGATTCGCCGGTCTTACAACAAGTCTTATGGTTTGTTGCCATTCTACTCATGTCCGTCGTGGCCGCCTGGCTGGTCCTCTTCATCATGCAGCGCCTCCAGCGCCTCCTGGCCAGGCGTAACCGCACGCTGGTAATGTCCAAGTTCGTCGGCTCGCTGGCCAAGCCGGGGTTCGTCATCATTCTCATCGAGGGCCTGATACAGGCGCTGGTCCGCCTCCCCGTCCTGGAGAGATGGGGCGACATCTTTCAACAGGTCAGCATCACCATCCTCGTCATCTTCGGCATCTACTGCGTGGCGCGCATCCTGAGCGTGGCGCTGGAGCTTTACCTGTGCTCGGAGGCTTTCCAGCGGGCCGCCCATATCGACGAAGGGATGGTACGCCTCCTCAAGCGCGTCATGATAGGGGTGGTCTACATTATCGGGCTGCTGATTCTCCTGGACTATTACGGCGTTTCCATCAGCCCCATCCTGGCGAGCCTGGGAATCGGCGGCCTGGCCGTGGCCCTGGCAATACAGCCGCTCCTGGCCAACTTCTTCGCCGGCACCCAGATTGTCTCCGACCGCGTGGCGCGCGTGGGGGACTTCGTGGAGCTGGAGGAAGGGCTCGAAGGCTACGTCACCGACCTGGGGTGGCGCTCGACGCGCCTCCGCACCCTCATGGATACCTTCGTGATTATCCCCAACTCCAAGCTGGCGGAAAGCGTGGTGACCAACTATCACTTCCCGGACAAGGATATCATGTTCGAGGTCAACGGCGCCGTCACCTACGAGACCGACCTGTTCTACGTGGAGAGCGTGGTGCGGCAGGTGGCCGACGAGGTGCTCCGGGACTGCGAGGGGTCCGTTAAGACGTTCGCGCCCTGGTTCGTTTACGAGGAGTGCGGCGACGCCAATATCAACT
>DAOUEH010000037.1:0-5736 GCA_034430635.1 Dehalococcoidales bacterium
CCCACCGCAGCCGGTGGCAGGAAATCCTCAGCGGTAATATGCGCTCCCTGCTGGGGGGCTTTATGCGGAAACAATCGCGGCAAAAGGCCTACATCGATTATTCCCGGGCGGTACACCGGCGCTGCGCCCCCTTCCCCCATCTCTATCTGCAGCTGCTCGGCGTCGACCCGGCGCACCAGGGCAAGGGCTATGCCAGCGCGCTGCTCAGGCCCATGTTCGCCCGGCTCGACGAAATTGGGCTGCCCTGCTTTCTGGAGACGCAGGCGGAAAAGAACATGGCCCTCTACCGGCACCTCAGCTTCGAGGTAGTGGAGGAAGGACTTGTGCCGGGCAGCCAGGTGACCTCCTGGGCGATGCTGCGGGGCAGGCCCGCCTGAAGCCTTTACCTAGCTTATTTCCCGGAGCGCCCTCTCTAAATCCTCCGGCAAGGGAGATTCAAACTCCACCCACGCGCCGGTAGACGGCAGCCGAAAGCCGATTTTGGAGGCATGCAGGAACTGCCGCGAGACGTGCGGCGAGGGCACGCCGTAGGTGGCGTCCCCCACCACCGGGAAGCCGATGGCCGCCAGGTGCACCCGTATCTGGTGAGTGCGCCCCGTCTCCGGTTTTATTTCCAGCAGGCTATGGCCGCCGACGTATTTGATTACGCGGTAGGCGGTGCGCGCCTCCCGCCCGCGCGAGACCACCGCCATGCGCTGGCGGTGTCGCGGGTCGCGCCCGATGGCCGCCTCGATGGCGCCGCTCTCCGGCGTCAGCTTCCCCTTCACCAGCACCAGATAGGCCTTGGCCACGGTGCGGGCCTTGAACTGAGCCGCCAGATTGGCCTGGGCCAGCCGGTTTTTGGCCACCAGGATTACCCCGGAGGTGTCCTTGTCCAGCCGGTGCACGATACCCGGCCGCAGCGCATCGCCGCTTTCGGCCAGGGCCGGCAGGTAGGCCAGCACGGCATTGGCCAGGGTATGGCCGGGGTGGCCGGGGGCGGGGTGTACCGCCAGGCCCGCCGGCTTGTCCACCACCAGAAGGTCGTCGTCTTCGTAGAGGATGGTCAGGGGGATGGCCTCGGGGGCCAGCTGGCTGGGGGGCTCGGGGGGGATGGTGATACCGATGCTGTCGCCCGCCTCCAGCTTCAGGGAGGCCCGGGCGGGCCGTCCGTTGACGGTGACCAGCCCGGCGGCGATGAGCTTCTGGGCATGGGTGCGGGATAGCTCCGGGCAGCGCTCCCCGACGAACTTATCGAGGCGCGCCCCCGCGGCGTCCGCCTGAAAATGGTACTCCCGGCTCATTCGCGCTTTTCCGCTTTACCCGTCATGAAGAGGATGCAGATAATGGCGATGATGACGCCCACGGTAACCGAGGCGTCGGAGCAGTTGAAGATGGGCCAGACCTTGAAATCGAGGAAATCGGTCACGTGCCCGTCGTAGAGCAGGCGGTCTATCTGGTTGCCGATGGTGCCGCCCAGCACCAGGCCCATGGCCACCCGCAGCGGCATACTGTCGAGGAATGCCCAGCGCCGGTGTAAAAAGTAGGTGAGTACCAGGAGGGCGACGATGCCCACGAAGACGACGATAATCAGTATCTGGGAGTGGCCGGAGAATATCCCGAAGGCGGCCCCGGTATTCTGGATGCGGATAATCCGGAAGAACCCCGCATCGGTGAGCACCTCACCGATATCCAGGCTGGCCCTTATCCACCACTTGGTGACCTGGTCGACGATGATGACCAGGGCCACCACGGAGACCAGAACCACCAGCCGGAGCTTACCCTGCGGGCGGTTTGCCTTTTGCATTCTTCGCCAGCAGCGCCTTACAATTCATGCACAGGCTCGCCTGGGGCAACGCCTCCAGCCGCTCCGGTGCTATCGGCTGACCGCAGTTGTCACACAAGCCGTAGGTACCCTTCTCGAACTTCTCCAGGGCATGCTCGATACCGGCCAGCTCCTGACGGATGCGGTTCTCCATGACCAGCCGTTTTTCCAGTTCCAGGGTCTCGGTGGCCTCTTCCTCCCGCTTGCCGAAGGGGCTGCCCTCGCGGCGCTCATCGGAGCTGGAGGCGCCCGCCTGCAGCTGCGCCATTTCTTCGGTCAGGCGCTGGTGTTCGCTCTCCAGCTGCTCGTGCTGCTTCTTGAATTTAACCGTGGTCATTTCTGCCTCCGTCCACCTCTCCACCTAATTTGAGAAAGGCTCTGGCTAGTCCCCCGTGCCTGCCTGAGTATGTAGGCTATTACCCACTGAAAATTAAAGGGAACCGGGAGAAATACTGCGTTCTAATACCGCAACATACCCTGATGGCCAACGGCACCCGCCGTTGGCCGGCGCCAGCCGCCAATGGCGAATCGGAAATGTCTTTCCCAGCTGGTCACCAGAGGATGAAACATACCACCAGTGTAAACCATTCAGGGCGTTTGGTCAATGGGTAAAGGTCGGGATTTTTAAGAATTTGCTAATCCGGGGGAACGCCGTCCCGGTCGTCGAAGACGAACAGCCGGTCGATAGTGGTCCCCAGCGCCCTGGCGACGCCGTGGGCCAGCCGCAGCGACGGGTTATACTTGCCCTGCTCCAGGTAGATGATGGTCTCACGGCGCACGCCGACGATATCGGCCAGCTTCTCCTGGGTCAGCCGGCGGCGGGCGCGATATTCCTTGATTTTAGTCTTCATACTGCTCATAGCTCGCTCAGGGGCGTCACGACGGCCTGGCGGCCAGCCCCATGATAAAGAGCACCAGGCTGCCGATGATACTTACCGCCAGCGCCAGGGGGGCCAGGATGACGGCGACGATGAAAAAGACCGGCTCCTCGAAGCCGCTGAGGCCGCTGATGACGTTGTGGAGGAACACGGCGATGATAAAGACGCCGATGGATACCCCGCCCAGCGTGAGGAACCACCTCAGGCGCTCCAGCCTCCACCGGCTCATCTTGGGCGCGGCGCGGTCGTAGTAGACATAGGAAAGGAGGTAGACCAGGCCGGTGGCCAGGAACATCCCCGCCAGCACGAACTGGGTATCCAGGTCGGTCGTGAAAATCCTCCCCAGGGGCAGCATCAGAAAGGCCGTCAGACCGGCCAGAAAGACAAACCCGTTACGCACCGCCTTGTTCGTGTTTCCCCTCACCCTCTCGTCGACCGGGGGCATCCGCCGCCGCACCACCAGCGACCACAGCTCGCGGTGACGCATGATGACTGTCCCCACCACCAGCGATACCGCCACGTAATACTGCTCCAGGGAAATCAGCAGCAGCGTTATCACCAGCGCCGCGATGAAAATCCCCCAGCTTACCTTTTTCATGACCGTACCCCCGTCTGATGTTGCATATTTCTAACGTTATATATATCTAACATACACCATATTCGCCCGTTTGTCAATACCCTTACGCCGCTATTTTTCGCTTCACCGGCCATATTTCAGCTTGGCCAGCAGCAGCAAGCTGACCAGCCCTATCCCGATGGAGTTCCAGACGATGAGGGGCACCAGCCCCAGGACGGCGCCGTATACCAGCCAGAGGACAACGCCCAGCAGGATGGAGGTATTGAAGATTATACTTATCTCCCGGGCGCTTTTCAGCCTGTAGACGCGCAGTACCTGCGGCAGCATGGCAAAGGTAGTCAGGAAACCGGCGATATATCCTATATATTCCGTCACAGCTAGTATTTATCCTCCTTGTCGGTACGCGAATTCATGACTTAATTGTAGCACAGCTACGGCGCCGATTACCCCCGCCTCATTTACCCGGTAAAGTTGGGGGGCTTCACCCATGGATAATAGGTGATACCCATCTCCGCCTGCGCCCTTTCAGGATGTAGTATCTATTTCAGGATATACCTGTGCCCCGCCGGGGTAAGGCGCGTCCCCGGGCGGAGCCGCATAAGCCTTTGGCTAAAAATCTTCGGCAGAAGCGAGTGTAAACATGAAAAGGATGACCGCCCCCGGCAATAACTTCAAGCGACCCGGCCCGGCGACCGGGCAGGTGAGAAAGCCTTTCCGCCCCCTGGCCGCCTCCCATAGCATGCAGGACGACTTCAGCGGCCTCAAGGAGGCCGCGACCATGGTGCAGCAGCTGCGCCTGAACGCCCAGCACGAGCTGGAGATGGCCCGTAAGATAAGGTCGGAAGCCCAGAGATACCAGCAGCAGACCGAGACCAAGGCCAGGAGCGAGGCACAGCAGCTTATCCTGCGGACGCGTCTGGCCACCCAGCGGGACATTGAGGAGCTCATCCGCAAGGCCAGCGACGAGATACAAAAAATTCTGGCGGATATCCGCGTCATTCGCATCAGCGCCCAGGAAGAGCTGGCCGCCCAGCGTAAGTTCACCGACGCCGCCAAGCTCTGCTCCATGTCCATGGCCATGCAGGATGAGTACGTCAAGTCCTCCGGCAAGGGGCAAAAGCAGCTCGTCAGCTCCAAGTAACTTTAGATACCCCCCTCGCCTCCGTTTTACCGTCCCCGCCAACCTACCCGCGCGCCCCCCTTGAAATAACCGCCGGTATATGGTCTATAATAGGGGTGCGGGCGTCTTTCCCGGCGAATATCCCAGACGAACTGACAGGAGGCTAGAGATGAAAATCGGGCAAGCGGTAGTCCTGGTGGTGATGATGGTGGCCCTGCCGGTGCTATCGGCCTGCGACCTGTTCGGCGGCAAGTCCGAGGAGCAGGAGTATTACGAGGCGTATCTCGAGTACGTCCAGCAGGTTAACGAGGCCAATCAACAGGCGCAGCAGGAATACTACGATAACCTGGCGGAGGGCCTGGAAGACTACCTCAGGGAATACGCCGAGTACCAGCAGAGCATACTGGAGCAGCAAGTCCAAGCGATAGAGCAGGCCGCCCAGAACTAGAGCCGGGGCAACCGTGACGATTACGCAGAACGTGCGGCGGCTGCTCGATGAGCTACCTCCCGGCGTGCAGCTTGAGGCCGCCGCCAAGACCCGCCAGCCGCCGGAAATCGCCGAGGCCATCGCCGCCGGCATCCGTATCGTCGGCGAGAACTACGTCCAGGAGGCGGCAATAGCCCGCTCCGTCATCGGCGATAAGGCCGCCTGGCACTTCATCGGGCACCTCCAGAGAAACAAGGTCAAGAAGGCCGTCGCCCTCTTCGACATGGTCGAGACGGTGGACTCCTGCGCCATCGCCGCCGAGATTGATAAACGCTGCGCCCAGGTCGGCAAGGTCATGTCGGTGCTCATCGAGGTCAACAGCGGGCGTGAGCCGCAGAAGGCGGGGGTCCTGCCGGAAGACGCCGTAAAACTGATTTCCGGGATTGCTCCGCTTGCCAACATCCGCGTCATGGGGCTGATGACGATGGGCCCGCCCCTTGCCACCGCGGAGGAATATCGCCCCTACTTCGCCCTGACGAAAAAGCTCTTCGATGACCTGGCGGCGCTCAGGCTGCCCGGGGTGGAAATGAAATACCTCTCCATGGGCATGACCGATTCCTACCGCGTCGCCATCGAGGAAGGCGCTAACCTGGTCAGAATCGGAAGCCATATTTTCGGCCCGCGCGCTTAGGCTACCCCACCCTACCCCTTTCGTTGTTATCTATTCCCACCCTAGCCACCCTCGCGTCATCAACTGCTTAGCCCACAGACTGCCCCACCTTATACCCCCAACCAAGCCGAGTTATTTTTTCCCACCCACCCACCCTCGTCATCATTAGCTTAGCCCCTAGTATTGCACCCCTACCCCACCAAGTGGGGCGGGGAGGCAAATCACCGGACAGGCCGAAAATGACCCGGGGCGGGTTGGGC
>DAOUEH010000038.1:0-2188 GCA_034430635.1 Dehalococcoidales bacterium
CGTCGATAAAAACGGGCTAAAAAGCTGGCCATGTGGGGGCTAAGCGTGGAAATGTGGGGTAAAACCGGCTCCGGGTGGCAGCCCGGGGGGAGAAAGTGGGAAAATGACTGCCCCGCGTTAGTGCCGCGGTAGATTGCCACGCCGCCGGCTTTACCTTAAGGAGAACCGGGGTACTTCCTAACAGAGCCTCGAATATGGTAAAATGTAATTTGTTTCGCGAAAGAAAGTCATGGTCAATATCGGCATACTTACCATAAGCGATAAAGGCTCAAGTGGCGAGCGGGAGGATAAGAGCGGCCCGGTCATCCGGGAGGCAGTTACCGCCGCCGGGTTCGCCGTCGCCAAATACGAGGTCGTCCCCGACGAGAAAGAAACCATCGCCGCCAGGCTGGCCGCCTGGGCCGACGGCGGCGCGGTGGATATCGTCCTCACCAGCGGCGGTACCGGCCTGGCCCGCCGCGACGTGACCCCGGAGGCGACGCTGGCCGTCATCGAGCGGGAAGTCCCCGGTATCGCCGAGGCGATGCGGGCCAAATCGCTTACCAAAACGCCGATGGCCGTCCTCAGCCGGGCGGTGGCCGGGCTGCGGGGGGAATGCCTCATCATCAACCTGCCGGGCAGCCCCAAAGCGGTGCGGGAGTGCCTGGAGGTCGTCCTGCCGGCGCTGGCGCATGCCGTGGAGATTATCAAAGGAGAGGTAACGGAGCATACCATCGGTATGCCGGGTTAGGCCGGGGCGATGCGCATTGATATTTTAACGCTGTTTCCGCCGATGTTCGAGGGGCCTTTCGGCTTCGGGATATTCCAGCGGGCCATCGATAACGGGCTGGTGGAAATAAACCTGATAAACATCCGCGACTATACCCACGACAAGCACCACACCGCCGACGATTACCCCTACGGGGGCGGGGCCGGCATGGTGCTCAAGCCGGGGCCCGTCTTCGAGGCGGTGGAGGCCATTAAAACGGCGGTCAGCGAGGCGCCGCCGGTAATCCTGCTCTCCCCGCAGGGGAGGCTCTTTTCGCACGAGATAGCCGAAGAACTAGCTATGAAACCGCACCTGGTCTTTATCTGCGGCCATTACGAAGGAATCGATGAGCGGGTCGCCGAGCGCCTGGCCACCGATGAAATATCTATCGGCGACTACGTGCTCACCGGCGGCGAAGTCCCGGCCATGGTCGTCATCGACGCTGTCCTGCGGCTGGTGCCGGGGGTGCTCGGCTCGGAGGCCTCGCCCGCCGAGGACTCGCACGCCGCGGGGTTGCTGGAATACCCGCAGTACACCCGCCCGGCCGACTTCCGCGGCTGGAAGGTCCCGGAGGTCCTGCTCTCCGGCAACCACGCCCGGATTGCCCGCTTTCGCCGCGAGCAGATTATCCGGCGCACCCTGGAGCGCCGCCCCGAGCTACTGGAGCGGGCGGACCTGGGCCGGGAAGACAAACAACTGGTAGAACGCCTGACGGCCGCGCGGCCTCAGGTCGATGATAAGGAGTCGTAACATGGACGTGGCAGCCCTGGTCAACATCAAGAAGAACAAGAAGATACCCGATATCGCCCCCGGTGATACCGTCCGGGTCAGCGCCCGCATCGTGGAAGGCGGCAAAGAGCGCATCCAGGTCTTTCAGGGCGTGGTGCTGGCCATCAAGCGCGGCGGCCACGGCGCCAGCTTTACGGTGCGGCACGTCGCCTTCGGCATCGGCGTGGAGCGTACCTTCCCCTTCAGCTCGCCGCTGGTGGAGAAGGTGGAAATCGTGCGGCAGGGCAAGGTACGCCGCTCCCGGCTTTACTACCTGCGCGGCCTGAGCGGCAAGGCGGCCCGCCGTAAGATCAAGCGCGTGGAGAGGAAGACGCGGCAGGGCGGCGAGGAATTAATTGAGGCCGAGCCGGAGGAAGAACTGGCGCCGGAAGACGTCCTCATGGAGGAGCCGGAGGAGGCCACCGAAGAGGCCGCGGAAGAATCGGTTGAAGCCAAAACCGAAGAGCCTGCCGAAGCCAAGGCCGAAGAGCCCGTGGCCGAAGTTAAAGTCGAAGAAACGGAAGCGACCGCTGAAGAGGAGCCGGTGGCGGAAGAAGCTGCCGAACCCGTAGCCGAAGTCGAGGAGAAGCCCGCCGAGGCCGCGGCAGAAACCGAAGCGACCACAGAAGAGCCGCCGGCCGAAGCCGATAGCAAAGAATCGGCTTAACCCAG
>DAOUEH010000039.1:0-2372 GCA_034430635.1 Dehalococcoidales bacterium
GCTGTCGAAATCGACGTCGCCGGCCAGGATGCGCTTGCCCTCGGCCGTCTTGCCGATTTCATTGACGCCGACATCGATGACGACGACGCCTTCCTTGACCATATCGCCGGTGACAGCCTTGGGTTTGCCCGCCGCCACGATAAGGATATCCGCCCTCTTGGTGTGGAAAGCCATATCGCGGGTGCGGGTGTGGCAGACGGTAACGGTGGCGTTGGCGCCGGGGGCTTTCTGGAGCAGCATGTTGGCAATCGGTTTGCCGACGATGTTGCTGCGGCCCACCACGACTACCTCGGCGCCTTCTCTCTGCGTGCCGGAGCGAATCAGCAGCTGCTGGATTCCGGCGGGGGTGCAGGGCAGGTAGTCCGGCTCGCCAATCATCAGCTTGCCCACGTTGACCGGGTGGAAGCCGTCGACGTCCTTTTTGGGGTCGATGGCGTAGAGCACCTGCTCCTCGTTGAGGTGCTTGGGCAGCGGCAGCTGCACCAGGATGCCGTTTATCTTGGGGTCTTTGTTGAGCTTGTCGATGAGCTTGAGGAGGTCGGCCTGGGAGGTGTTCTCGGGCAGGTCGTAGCGCTCCGAGTAGATACCCAGCTCCTTGGAGGTCTTCTCCTTGGCGCCGACGTAGACCTGCGAGGCCGGGTCGGCCCCGACGAGGACGGTGACCAGGCCGGGCACGATATTGTGCTTGGCCTTGAGGTCGGCGATTTCCTGTTTGAGTTCTTCGCGAATTTGCCTGGCGACTTCGGCGCCTTTGATCAATTCTGCGGTCATTTTATATTACCCCCTTTTCATCTCGGCTGGCTTGGTCGATAGCAGTGTATCCATCAGGGCATTGACCGCCGTCACCGCCGCGGAAGAATCCGGCAGGTCGAAGAGCGGTTTCTGCTCCAGGTCGTAGCGCTTGAGGGTCTCATCCACGGGGAGGGTGGCCGCGGGCTCCATGCCCAGCCGCTTCATCTCGTCGGCCAGGAGGGGGTCTATCTCCCCGGGCACCTGGTTGATGATGACCGACTGGCGCCTGACGACGAGCTTGAGCTCGGCCACCAGGTCGCGGACGCGGGCCACCGCCCGCAGCCCCTTGACGCTGTGGTCGGAGACGAGGAGCAGCTCGTCGATGTTCTGGGTGGTGCGGCGGCTGAGGTGCTCCATGCCGGCCTCGTTATCCATGACGACGTAGGCGTAGTTCTTGGCCCAGTCGTCGATGAGCTTGCGGATGACGACGTTGGGGTAGCAGTAGCACTCCGGGCCCTCGCCGCGCCCCATGGTGATGAGGTCGAGGTTCTTGCCCTCGGTGATGGCCACGTTGAGCTGGTACTCCAGGTAGGCCTCCTTGGTCATGCCCGGGGGTATGTTCAGCTTTTCCCCCTGGAACTCGTTGAGAACGCGCCCCACCGTCTGGCGTACCTGGAGGCCCAGGTTCTCGGCCAGGTTGGAGTTGGGGTCGGCGTCCACGGCCAGCACCGTCCCCAGGTTGTTCCTGAGGAGGTAGCGGATGACCAGGCTGGTGACCGAGGTCTTCCCGGTGCCTCCCTTGCCGGCTACGGCAATGTTGATGTTCAATATCTTATTCCTATCTTATCTCCCTGTTTTCATCGTAACAGCCCCGGCCCCTTTGTGAAAATGACGTTTCTCACACTGGAACTATGGCTAGAACAGCCCCTGAACCTTGCCGGTCTTTACGTCCACGTCCACGCGGCGCAGGGCCGGATTGGAAGACGTGCCGGGCATCAGGGTGATATCCCCGGCGCAGGGGCAGAGGAACTTGGCGCCGGAGTAGATGAGCACGTCGCGGATGGGCAGCGTCCAGCCCTTGGGCACGCCCTTGAGGGTGGGGTCGTGGGTGAGGGACAGGTGCGTCTTGACCATCATCGTGGCGTACTCGTCGTATTTCGGGTCGGCCTCGAAGGCCTTGGCCTTGGCCTCGGCGGCGGGTGTCCAGGAGACGCCGTCGGCGCCGTAGACCTCCTTGGCTATCTTCTCCACCCTCTGGCGCAGCTTCATGTCGTTGGGGTAGAGGAACTTGAAATCGTTGCTTTCTTCGCAGGCGTCCTTGACGGCATCGGCCAGCTCCAGGGCGCCGTCGCCGCCGTCGGCCCAGTGGGTGGAGAGGGCGCAGCGGGCGCCGGCCGCCTCGGCGGCTCGCCTGACGGCGGCAATCTCGTCTTTGGTATCGGTGTGGAAGGCGTTGATGCAGACCACCGGGTTGATGCCGGACTTGCGGATAACGCCGATAAGGTGCTCCATGTTGGGCAGGCCCTTTTCCACCAGCCCCACGTTCTCCCTGGTGTACTCCTCGGGGAGGGCCAGCCCGGCGACCACCTTGGGGCCGCCGCCGTGCATCTTCAGCGCCCGGATGGTGGTGGTGAGCACCG
>DAOUEH010000040.1:0-6350 GCA_034430635.1 Dehalococcoidales bacterium
CTCCTGGCCGAGGTCATGGAGAAGGTCGGCAAGGACGGCGTCATCACCGTCGAGGAGTCCAAGGGCACCCAGTACGAGATAGAGTACGTCGAGGGCATGCAGTTCGACCGCGGCTATATCAGCCCCTATCTGGTCACCAACGCCGAGCGCATGGAGACCGAAATCGAAGACCCCTACATCCTGATTACCGATAAGAAAATCTCGGCGGTCTCCGACCTGCTGCCCGCCCTGGAGAAAATCCTCCAGGTATCCAAGAACCTGCTTATCGTCGCCGAGGACATCGACGGCGAGGCCCTGGCCACCCTGGTGGTCAACAAGCTGCGCGGCACCATCAACGTCCTGGCCGTCAAGGCCCCCGGCTTCGGCGATCGCCGCAAGGCCATGCTGGAAGATATGGCCATCCTCACCGGCGGCAAGGTCATCTCCGAGGACATCGGGCGCAAGCTCGACTCGGTCACCGTGGAAGACCTGGGGCGGGCCCGCCGCGTCACCGCCGATAAGGACAACACCACCATCGTCGAGGGCAAGGGCGCCGAGGACGAAATCAAGGCCCGCATCAAGCAGATCAAGGCCCAGATTGAGGAGACCACCTCCGACTTCGACCGCGAGAAGCTCCAGGAGCGCCAGGCCAAGCTGGTGGGCGGCGTGGCCGTCATCAAGGTGGGCGCCTCCACCGAGGTCGAGCTCAAGGAGAAGAAGCACCGCGTCGAGGACGCCCTCTCGGCCACCCGCGCGGCCGTCGAGGAAGGCATCCTGCCCGGCGGCGGCGTCGGCCTGCTCAACGCCCTCCCGGCCCTGGATAAATTGAAGCTCACCGGCGACGAGGCCACCGGCGTCGATGTCGTCCGCAAGGCGGTCATGGAGCCGCTGCGCTGGATTGCCGCCAACGCCGGCAAGGACGGCTCGGTCATCATCGACGCCGTCAAGAAGAGCCCCAAGGGCGTCGGCTACGATGCCGAGAACGACGAGTTCGTCAACATGGTGGAAAAGGGCATCATCGACCCCACCAAGGTCGTCCGGACGGGCCTGGAGAACGCCGCCAGCATCGCCGTGATGGTGCTGGTCACCGAGTCTCTCGTCTCCGATATACCCGAGAAGGAGAAGGCGGGCGGCGGTATGCCGGCCGGCATGGACGGCATGGGCGGCATGGGCGGCATGATGTAATCCCGCACCCGATATAGTACTATTGAATAGCCGCTGTCCTGCAAGGGGCGGCGGCTATTCTTTATCAGGAAACGGGTAAGTGAATGTCAGAACCGCTAACGGAAGACGTTTTGTGCCAAATATAGTATATTGACTGACATGAATAAATCCACAAAGCCGGCTTGTTAAGGCACATCGGATACAATATAATAGCAACACCACAACACCGACGTCAGGAGAAAAGGTGTGAAACATCTAAGGAAACTCGGCATACTATTACCAGTAGCCTTTTTTGCGGCAATAATGTGCACCGAGGCGGCTATGGCTTATACCTATCCGGATTCCAGCGGCTGGCCTCCTAAGGTAAAAGACCTCGGAGCAGGTCTCTATGTCTGTTATGTTATTGCCGTAGTTTTTATCATTCCTGGTCTTGGCATGGCCTTCAGTAAAAAGCCGCAACCAACCAGAGTTGTGGTTGTTTCCGGCGTCCTTATGATATTAGTGGGCGCGGTATTTAGTATTTTCGGGTTTTTTCAATTCCCGCTTAGCACCTGGCCGACCCAGCGGCGAGAGGTCTTACATGACCCGCTGGTGATACCGGCGGCAATCGCGTTGCTCGCCGCCGGGATGTTCCTGCTCATTAAAAAAGTCCGCTAAAGCTCAAAACAACAATACTGCTGATTAGCCTGCAAAGCGGACGGCGGCTATTTTTCTGAATACGTTTATTCTGGCCGCTTGACACCGTATTCGGGTAATTGCTACACTTTTCTTGTTCCCCCTGATTATGTCAGGGGTTGATGGTTTAAGGAAACAGCCGTGAAAAAGATTGGCATACTCTATCACCCCAAGGTGCCCGCCACCCGGAGCAAGGCAAAAGAGATTGAGGACTTCATCAAGTCCCGCGGCCTGCCGGTCTGGGTCTGCTCCGCCTGGGAAAAGGCCAGGGCCGGCGATAAGCTTGCCGGCACCGACCTGCTCCTCACCGTGGGCGGCGACGGCACCATCCTGCGGGCCGTGCAGATAGTGCTGCCCGGCGCCACGCCAATTACCGGCATCAACCTGGGCAAGCTGGGCTTCCTGACCGAGCTCGACGCCGATGAAGCCATCGCCAAGCTGCCGCCCTTCCTCGAAGGCGAGGGCTGGCTCGACGAGCGCACCATGCTCCGGGCGGAGCTGGTAGCTTCCGGCGGCGAGCCGCGCACCTTCGACGCCCTCAACGACATCGTGGTGGCGCGGGGGGAAATCGCCAGGCTGATACGCATCGAGGCCGCCGTGGACGGCCAGCCGCTGGCCCTCTACAAGACCGACGCCCTGATAGCGGCCACGGCCACGGGCTCCACCGGCTACGCCCTGGCGGCGCGCGGCCCCGTTATGTACCCCGCGTCGCGTGACTTCCTGCTGGTGCCGGTGGCCCCGCACCTCAGCCCGGCCTACCCACTGGTGCTGCCGGAAGCGGCGACGGTCACACTGCGCCTGAGCACCTATCACGACGCCACCCTCAGCATCGACGGGCACATCAATATATCGCTCGGCGACGGCGACGAAATTACCATCCGGCGCAGCCCCCATACCGCCCGGTTTCTGAGAATACGCCCCAGGGAGTACTTCTACGGCTCGCTGGAGGCAAAACTGAAAGGAAAACAAGGTGATTCAGGTAGAGAAGGCTAAAATCACGGATGTCCCCGAGATACACAAGCTGATTAACGATTACGCCAAGAACGGCGAGATGCTGGCGAGGCCGCTTTCCGAGCTTTACGAGGACATCCGCGACTTCATGGTCATCCGCGAGGGCGAGCGGGTGGTCGCCTGCGGGGCCCTGCACGTCAGCTGGTCGGACCTGGCCGAGATACGCTCGGTGGCCGTGGCCGGCGATAAGAAGGGTCAGGGGCTGGGCGGCCAGCTGGTGGACGCCTTCCTCCAGGAGGCGGAGGAGCTGGGCATCAAGACCGTCTTCTGCTTTACCTACCACCCCGATTTCTTCAAGCGCTATAAGTTCAGCGACATCGACAAGATGGAGCTGCCGCGCAAGGTCTGGACGGACTGCTTCCGCTGCCCCAAGTTCCCTAACTGCGACGAGACGGCGCTCATCTACCACGCCGCGGAGGAACAGTAGCCTTGGCCGAAGAGGAAATCGCCAGCCGCCAGGTCTTCAACGGGCGCGCCATCCGGGTGCGCGTGGCCACCGTCCGCAAGCCCGACGGGCGGGAGACGACGCGGGAAATCGTCGAGCACGACGGGGTCATCGCCGCCATCCCCATCGACGATTACGACAACGTCCTTTTGGTGCGGCAGTACCGCACCCCGGCGGGCAAAGACCTGCTGGAGATACCGGCGGGCGGCATCGACCCCGGCGAGGTACCGGAGGCCACCGTGATACGCGAGCTTCAGGAAGAAATCGGCTTTAAACCCGGTAAACTCGAGCGGCTGGGGGGCTTTTACGCGGCGCCGGGCTACGCCACCGAGTACCTGCATGTCTACCTGGCGACCGGGCTCGCGCCTAGCCGCCTGCACGCCGAGGATACCGACGAAATCGAGGTGGTGAAAGTGCCGCTTGCCGAAGTCCCCGCCTTGATTGCCTCTGGTAAAATCGAGGACGCCAAGAGCATCGCCGGGCTTTTAATGTACCTGGAATACCGTAAGAGCCACAGGCCCTAGATTTCCTCCACCCCGCCCTGTCCGAGTTATCTATTCCCACCCGGCCGCCCTTTATCATCCACGGCTTAGCCCGTAGTTTTGCCCCCGCCGCCCTACGGGTGTTTAAGAGGGGCGTAAGCCCCTCTTTTTTAAAAACAATTCCCCCTCTCCTGTGACACCTCGTCAGGAGAGGGGGATACAGGGGGTGAGGTAGATAAAATATCTTAGTGCTCAAAAAGCCAGGTCAGGCTTCCAGATTTCCCACACATGCCCGGCCCGCGTCAGGGTCTCCGTCTCCGGGGGAAGGGTGGGCTTGCCCGGCTGCCAGCCGGAGGGCATCAGCTCCAGGGTCTTCTGGTGGTGCTGGTAGGCCTGCAGCTGGCGCAGCACCTCGGCGACGTTGCGGCCCACCGGCGGCGTGAGTACCTCCATGGCCTGCACGATGCCGTCCGGGTCGATGAGGAAGCGCCCGCGCACGTCCACGCCTTTTACATCATCATAGACCCCATACAAGGTGCCGATTTTACCGCCAAGGTCGGCGACCATAGGATAGGGAATGCCGCCCTTGACCATCTTGGAAAGCTCCACTTCCTGCCAGACCTTGTGGGAGAAGTTAGAGTCCACGCTGATGGCGATAACATTTACGCCCAGCTTCTGGAACTCGGGGTACTTAACGGCAACTGCCGCTAACTCCGTCGGTCAGACGCAGGTGAAATCGGCGGGGTAGAAGCAGAGCATCAGCCACTTGCCGCGGTAGTCGGCCAGATTGATGTCTTTGGCCTTGCCCTGGTGGAAGGCCTGGGCGGTGAAGGTGGGGGCCTCTCTGCCTACCTGAACGCTCATCTCAATGCCTCCTTGAAAATTATTTACCGTTCTGATTATAGCACGGCTGTCCAACATTCCGCCCGCCTTGCACGTCTGAAATCTTTGCAGTAAAATAGGGCTAGCTTCACCTAGAGGGCGTCCTTTGAAGATAAACCACCCGGTGCTGGTCCTAAACCAGAGCTACGAGCCGCTGACGGTCTGCCGAGCGCGACGGGCGGTGGTGCTCGTCTACCAGGGTAAGGCCGAGATGCTGGAGGACGGGCTGGGCTTTATCCACACCATCCGCGAGACGCTGCCGCTGCCCTCGGTAATCAGGCTGGGGCAGATGGTGAGACGGCCCCGACGCCAGCGCAAGATGACCCGCTACGAGATATTCAACCGCGACCGTTACACCTGCCAGTACTGCGGCGAGCAGAGCCGCCACCTCACCCTCGACCACGTCGTGCCGCGCTACCGCGGCGGCCAGCATACCTGGGAGAACGTCGTCAGCGCCTGCGCCGCCTGCAACCGCCGCAAGGCCGGCCGCACGCCCAAAGAGGCCAACATGAAGCTTATCCGCCCCCCGGCGCCGCCGCGGAACGGCACCTTCTTCATCGTCCCCTATCACTACCTGAGCCACCGCGACGAGTGGCGCAAGTACCTGCGGCAGTAAAAGCCGGCTAGTGGGAGACGTCGGCCAGGGGAAGCTCGACCCTAGCCTCGGTGTCCAGCTCTACCAGCACCGTTTCCTTGAGCGGGTTAGAGCCCACCACGGTAGCCTCGCCCATCTGCGTGGAGACACGCTGGCCCATCCTGGGCATCTTTTCCTTGATGGCGCGGTACTGCTCGCCCTCGTAGGCCAGGCAGCACATCAGGCGGCCGCAGGCCCCGGAGATTTTCATGGGATTGAGGGGCAGGTCCTGCTCCTTGGCCATCTTGATGGAGACGGGGGTGAACTCGGTGAGGAAGCTGGTGCAGCACAGGGGCCGCCCGCACCGGCCGAAACTGCCTAAAAGCTTGGCTTCGTCCCGCGAGCCTACCTGGCGCAGCTCGACCCTTACCTTGAACTTGCCGGTCAGGCGCCGCACCAGGTCGCGGAAGTCGACGCGCTCCTCGGCGCTGAACTGGAAGGTAAGGCGGCTGCCGTCGAGGTTGTACTCGGCGGTCAGCAGCTTCATGGGCAGCCTCAGCTCGCCGATGAGGCGCCCGCACTCGACGAAGGCCTCCACCGCCGTGGCCCTGAGGTCTTCCGCCCGGGCGATGTCCTCGGGCTCCGCCTTGCGGAGCACCGGGCTCAGCGATTCCTTGTTCTCGCCGCCGGGCACCTGGCCGGGGGCAATCACCACCTGTCCCAGCTCCATGCCCCGGCTGGTCTTGACGACGACCGTATCGCCGGCCGCCAACTCGAGGTCGCCGGCGTCGAAGTGATAGACCTTCCCGGCCTTGCGAAAACGTATACCAGTTATATTAGCCATATTTTACGGAAACACGGTTGGGACGGTTTTCCGGTTCACCTCCTTCATTGCGGGGTATATCCAGCATCATTACCTCCAGCGCCAGCCGCGCGTTGACGTTCTGGCGAAGCTCGCGGGCAGTGGCCTGGATGGTCTCGATGAATGCCTTGATTTGCGAAAGCGTAAAGCCTTGAGCCAGCCGGGCAAGCTCGTCCCGGCGGTCGATATTCGTCAGCAAATCGTCGCGGCCCAGGCTCAGCAGCATCAGGTCGCGGTAGTAATCGAGCCACAGCTCCAGGACGTCGTAGACGGCGC
>DAOUEH010000041.1:0-3342 GCA_034430635.1 Dehalococcoidales bacterium
GACCCCGACTCGATATCCTATCTGGCCGAAATCGGCGTGGTGCTGCTGCTCTTCGCCATCGGGCTGGAGTTCTCCATCAAGGAGCTGCTGAGCATGGGCAAGATTGCCATCCTCGGCGGCATCGCCCAGATACTGCTCACGGCGGCGGCAGGCTTCGGGCTGGGGCGAATCGCGGGGCTGGAGACGACCAGCGCGGTCTTCTTCGGCTTCATCATAGCGCTTTCCAGCACCATGGTGGTGCTCAAGCTGCTCATGGAGCGCGGCGAGCTGGATACCACCCACGGGCGCATCATGCTGGGTATCCTGCTGGTGCAGGACCTGAGCGTGGTGCCTATCATGGTGCTCATGCCCGCCGTCGGCGGCGAGGCCGGCGAGCTCTGGGCGTCGCTGGGGATTGCCGTCGCCAAGGCGGTGGGCTTCATCGCGGTCATGCTCCTCCTCGGCGTCTGGGGGATGCCCTGGTTCCTCAAGAAGGTGGCCGGGCAGCGCTCCCGCGAGCTTTTCCTGCTCACGGTCATCGTCGTCTGCCTGGGGGCGGCCTTCGGCACTTATTACTTCGGGCTCTCGGCGGCCTTCGGGGCCTTCGCGGCGGGGCTCCTCATCAGCCAGTCCGGCTTCGCCCGGCAGGCCTTCGCCGACATCATGCCCCTGCGCGACGCCTTCGCCGCCCTCTTCTTCGTCTCGCTGGGGATGCTGGCCAATCTGGAGTTCATCGCCGCCAACTGGGGCACGGTCGCCCTCATCGTGGTGGCGATAATGTTGATAAAGTTCGTCATCTGCTCGGCGATAACACGTGCCTTCGGCTACTCCCACAAGACGGTTCTTTTTGTGGGCACCGGGCTGATACAGGTGGGCGAGTTCAGTTTTATCCTGGCGATGATGGGCGTGCAGACGGGCATCCTCTCCGACCGGCTCTACTCCCTGACCATCGCCGCGGCCATCATCACCATGCTGATTACCCCCTTCGCCATGAGCCTGAACTCGTTCATCTATAAATGGCTGAGCCAGCGAGGCTGGTTCGCCGGGGGTCTTACCGGTCGCCCCGACCCGGCCAGCCCGCTGCACGCCCCGGAGCTCTCGCGGCACGCCGTCATCTGCGGCTACGGCGACGTGGGCCGCCGGCTGGCCGAGGTGCTGGAAAAGCAGAAGTTCTCCTACCTGGTCATCGACCTCGACCCCAAGATAATCTCGCAGCTGCGCGCCCGGGGGATACCGTGCATCTACGGCGACGCCTCCAACCCGGAAATACTGGCCCACGCCAGCCTGGATAAGGCACGCGTCCTCGTCTGCACCATCCCGGACTATATCGCCGAGGAAATGACGGGCCGCAACGCGCTGGCCATCAACCCCAAGCTGGATATCGTGGCGCGCGTCCACCGCGACCGGGACGCCGCCCTGCTGCGGGGAATCGGCGTGACGGAGCTGGTGCTGCCCTTCTTCGAGGGGAGCCTGGAAATGATACGCCACACCCTGCACCGCTTCGGCCTGAACAGCACCGAGATTCAGTATATCCTCAACGCGCTGAGGGAGGGCCAGGCAAGAAGAGAGGAGTAGGTTTTATCCTCTCCTTTACCTCCTTTCGGTGATATCTTTTCCCACCCGGCCGCCCTCATCATCGGCGGCTTGGCCCATAAAAAAACCCCCCACCCTTTACCCCACTCCCCATATCCGCTAAAATATCCTCAAGATGCAAGAAGCCTCAACCCCCATCCGCCAGCAGTACCTGCGCATCAAGCGCCAGTACCCCCAGGCCATCGTGCTCTTCCGGCTGGGCGATTTCTACGAGACCTTCGACGAGGACGCCCGCATCACCTCGCGCGAGCTGGAAATCGTGCTCACCTCGCGGGAGATGGGCAAGGGCAACAAGGTCCCGCTGGCGGGCATCCCCTACCACGCCCTGGACGGCTACCTGGCCCGGCTCATCAACCGGGGCTACAAGGTGGCCATCTGCGAGCAGGTGACCAGGCCCGGCGAGACCAAAGGGCTGGTGGAGCGCGAGGTGGTGCGCCTGGTGACGCCGGGGACGGTGGTGGAGCCGGGGCTTTTAGACGCCAAGGCCAACAACTACCTGGCGGGCGTGGTGGTGGGCGATGGGGAGGTGGGCCTGGCCTTCGTGGACATCACCACCAGCGAGTTCGCCACGACGCAGCTGCCGCTCGACCGCGCCGTGACCGAGCTGGAACGTCTGAGCCCCCCGGAAATTATCGCCGCCGATGGGGCCGACCTTACGCCCCTGGGGCTGGCCGATAACGTCACCCGGCTGGAGGGCTACTGGTTCGAGCACGAGATTGCCGAAAAGAACCTCCTCGACCACTTCGGGGTGGCCTCGCTGGAGGGCTACGGCTGCGCCCACCTGCCGCTGGCCGTCCGCGCGGCCGGGGCCGTGGTGCACTACATCGAGGAGACGCAGAAGTCGGTGCTGGGCCAGCTCACGCGCCTCTCGACCTACGCCACCGGCGACTTCATGGCTTTAGACCAGCAGACGCAGCGCAACCTGGAGCTTTTCCAGGGGGCGCGCTCCGGCGCGACCGAAGGCTCGCTGCTGGCGGCCATTGACATGACCAGGACGCCCATGGGCGGGCGGCTCCTGCGTAAGTGGCTGGGGCAGCCCCTCCTCGACGTGGCTGCTTTGAACCAGCGGCTGGACGCCGTGGCCTGGTTCGCCGAGGACGCTTTAGCGCGCGGCAATACCGTCGCCAGGCTGGGGCAAATTGCCGACCTGGAACGTATCATCAACCGTATCCGCGGCGAAATCGCCGTGCCGCGGGAGCTTACGTCGCTGCGGCGCTCGCTGGAGGCCATCCCCGAGCTGCGCCGGATTATCGAGCAGGCCGGCTATACCGGCGCCATCAACTGGCTCAAGGAAGAGCTCAAGCCCGCCACCGAGGTCGTCGAGCTTATCAGCGGGTCCATCGCCGACGAGCCTTCCGGAGCCCCCGGCGAAGGCGGGGTCATCCGGCGGGGCTTCTCCGAGGAGCTGGACAGCCTGCGCCTGGCCGCCTCCAACGCCCGCAAGTACCTGGCCAACCTGGAAAAGACCGAGCGCGAGCGCACCGGCATCAAGTCGCTCAAGATTGGTTTCAACAACGTCTTCGGATACTACATCGAGGTGTCCAAGCCCAACCTGGCCCAGGTGCCGGAGGACTACATCCGCAAGCAGACGCTGACCGGCGGCGAGCGCTTCTTCACGCCGGAGCTCAAGGAGTACGAAACACTGATTCTCAACGCCCGCGACCGCCTGGCCGAGATGGAGGCCGACCTCTTCCGCCGCGTCTGCCGCCAGGTGGCCGCCGGCAGCGAGCGCGTCCTGGCCCTGGCCGGTATCGTCGCGCAGCTGGACGT
>DAOUEH010000042.1:0-1585 GCA_034430635.1 Dehalococcoidales bacterium
AGCAGCCCTTCGTCGCTAAAAATGTCAGGTCGGCCCTGGCCATCGGCCGGGCGCAGGCCGTGGCCATGCTGGCCGCCGCCGGGAGCGGCATCCCCGTCTACGAGTATACCCCGCGGCAGGTGAAGCAGCGCGTGGCCGACTACGGGGCCGGGGGCAAGGAGCAAATACAGGAGATGGTGCGCCTCCAGCTGGGAATGGCCGAGGCCCCCCAGCCCGACGACGCCGCCGACGCCCTGGCCGTGGCCCTCTGCCACGTGCAGGAGATGCACGTGAGCGAGCTGCTGGCCGGGAGGGGCGGGCGATGATTGCCAGCCTGGAAGGAAAACTGGAGGCCATCGACGCCGAAGGGGCCGTCGTCAACGTGGGCGGCGTCGGCTTTCGCGTCGCCATGACCACAACCGTCTTAAGCTCACTGGGCAACCCCGGCGACAGCGTCAAGGTCTATACCCACCTCCACGTCCGCGAGGACAATATCTCGCTCTACGGCTTCGCCACCGACGCCGAGCTCTGGATGTTCGAGACGCTCCTGGGCGTCAGCGGCCTGGGGCCGCGCCTGGCGCTGGCCATGCTCTCCACCCTGAGCCCTGAGCAGATTACCACCGCCATCGCCACCGGCAGCGTCGACATGCTGGACATGATACCCGGCATCGGCAAGAAGGTGGCCAGCCGCATCATCCTGGAGCTCAAGGAGAAAATAGGCGCCGGCTGGGCCATCGCTACCACCACCGAGACCGCGCCGGAGAACGCCGACGTGCTGGCGGCGCTCACCTCGCTGGGCTACTCCGCCGCCGAGGCCGTCAAGGCCGTGGCCAACCTCCCCGCCGATAAAGACCTCGGCCTGGAAGAGCGCATCAAGCTGGCCCTGCAGTACCTCGGCAGCCGGTAATACTCTTTCTGTCATTGCGAGCGAAGCGCGGCAATCCCTGAAGCCGCGTTAAAAACAGCGATTGAGATTGTCACGTCCTTCTGCGGAAGGACTCACAATGACAACGGAGGGTTAAGCCATGAAGGCAAGCGAGGGGAAAATCGGGCGGGTCTTCGTCCTCCGCCTGGAGGACGGCGCTGTCGTCCCCGACTGCATCGAGCGGTTCGCCGCCGAGAACAACATCGCCTGCGGGCACGTCGTCCTGATAGGGGGTATCGGCGGCGGCGAGGTCGTCGCCGGCCCGCGCCAGTCCGACGTCATGCCCCCCGACCCCGTCTATATTCCCGTTGAGGGCGCCCACGAGGTCGTCGGCGCGGGCATCATCGCCCCGGATAAAGACGGCAAACCCGTCCTCCACATCCACGCATCGCTGGGCCGCGGCGCCCGCGCGCTCACCGGCTGCCTGAGGCCGGGCGTGACCACCTGGCTGGTGGGCGAGGCCATTATCTACGAGATTACGGGCACGAGCGCCCGGCGCCTGCCGGATAAGGATAGCGGGTTTGATTTGATGGAGGTTTAGAGGGGCAGGGGATTTAGAGTTACCATAGATGCAGTTTTCTAAGCCATCTCAGTTGACTGCCCACATATATCTTAGTTTGTAGTAACCAAAGAACAATACCCAATATGATAAAAAGCGCCGGTAAGACCCAGGATTGAAAT
>DAOUEH010000043.1:0-8227 GCA_034430635.1 Dehalococcoidales bacterium
CCCGGCATCCTCTGGGTGGCGCTGAGCTTCGGCGGCGTTATCGGCCTCAACCGCACCTTCGCCGTGGAGAAGG
Source organism: Dehalococcoidales bacterium (assembly GCA_034430635.1). GTDB lineage: Bacteria > Chloroflexota > Dehalococcoidia > Dehalococcoidales > RBG-16-60-22 > DAOUEH01. Next base: position 74 of record DAOUEH010000043.1, read on the forward strand.
AGAACGCCCGCCTGGAGGGGCTCATGCTCTGCCCCGTCGACCGCGCCGTCATCTACTGGGGGAAGCTGGCAGGGAGCTTTACCTTCATGCTGGTGCTGGCGGTGGTGATAACGCCGGTATTCCTGGCCCTTTTCAACCTGCCCGTCTTCCTGCCCCGGCTGGCCCTGATTATCGTCCTGGCGGTGCTGGGGTTCGCGTCAGTGGGCACGCTCTTCGCCGCCCTGGCGGTCAACACCCGGGCGCGGGATATCATGCTCCCCATCCTCTTCCTGCCGGTGGTGGCCCCGGTGATTATCGCCGCCGTCAAGGCCACCGCCCCGGTACTGGCGGCCGCCCCCTGGGGCGAGCTGGCGACCTGGCTGGAGATACTGATTGCCTTCGACGTCATCTTTCTCGTCGTCGGCACGCTGGTTTTTGAGTTTGTCATCGAAGAATAGGTACAATAGATGGTGGGAATAACTGATATGAATAGAAAAAAGCTGAGGGACAGACTGCTGCTGGCGCTGACCTTCGCCCTGATGATGGCGGCGCTGGCCACGGTCTTCCTCTACGCCCCCACCGAGAAGCACACCGGCGTCATCCAGCGCATCTTCTATTTCCACGTGCCGGTGGCCTGGGTGGCCTTCCTGGCCTATTTTATCACCTTTATCGGCAGCATCCTCTACCTGAGCAAGCGGAAGGCGAGATGGGATGCCCTGGCGGCGGCCTCGGCGGAGGTGGGCGTCCTCTTCACGACGCTGGTGCTGATTACCGGGCCCATCTGGGCGAGGCCGGTCTGGGGCATCTGGTGGACGTGGGACGCCCGCCTGACGACCTCGCTGGTGCTCTGGCTGATATACATCGCCTATCTGCTGGTGAGGCGTTTCGCCGGGGAGCCGGGCCGGGGGGCGCGGCTGGCCGCCGTGGTGGGCATCGCCGGTTTCATCGACGTGCCGCTGGTGTTTATCACCGTCAACCTGTGGCGGACGCAGCATCCCACCACCATCATCTTCGAAGGGGGGCTGACGGGGTCGATGCTGGTGACGCTGCTGGTATGCCTGGTCGCTTTTACGCTACTCTATATCCTCCTCGTCCGTCAGGCCACCGGCCTGAAGACGCTGGAGACCGAGATAAAGAATATCAAACGCATGAGGGAAGAATAGGAGGCGCTCAACTTGGAAAATCTGGGCTATCTTCTGGCGGCCTTTGCCGTTATCTGGGCGGCCGTCTTCGGCTATGTGCTGTTCATGCAGCGGAAGCAGCACCGGCTCGAGCGGGAAATCGACCTGCTGCGGGAATCCCTGGACAAATCCAGAGAGAAATAACCTGTCCCGGCCGGGGCCCCGCCGCCCGGAAACGGTACTGACCAATGTGATAATTATCGCTGACGGATAGCGAACAACCCCCTAAAATAGAGATACTGATTCCCTGAGGAGGCGAAAGTCATGGCGGTTGAAAAAGTGGGTGAGAAGTATCGCTGCGAGATATGCGGCAACGAGGTCACCGTGACCAAGGCGGGCGGCGGCACGCTGGTCTGCTGCGGCGAGGACATGAAGAAAATCGGCTAGGCTAGACCCCGGAAATGGCCAGAATACGCATCTTCGATAGCCAGGAAAACCGAGTCGTAGAAGTCGAGGAAGTCACCAAGACCGATGCCCAGTGGCGCAAGCTGCTGACCCCGGAGCAGTATGACGTCACCACACGGCAGGGAACAGAGCGGCCGTTTACCTGCACCTTCGACGAGCACAGGGAGCCGGGGATTTACCGCTGCGTGCGCTGCGGGACAGACCTCTTCGCCACGACCACCAAGTTCAACTCCGGGACGGGGTGGCCCAGCTACTACGAGCCGGTTTCCGACCTCAACATACGCCTCAGGGCGGATAACAGTCACGGCATGAGCCGCACCGAGGTGCGCTGCGCGCGGTGCGGGGCCCACCTGGGGCATGTCTTCGACGACGGCCCGCCCCCGACGGGCCAGCGCTACTGCATCAACTCGGCGGCGCTGACCTTTACCCTCTCCTAGCAACCACCCTTGACAAAACGGGGCTGCCGTTGTATGATGGTTATGGGCATATGCTCATAATGCAGGCGTAATGCCCGCCAATCAATCACCAGAGGGAGGGCCGTATGAAAATTGCTATTTCCGCCGCAGGAGCCACGCCGGACGCCGAGGTCGACCCCCGTTTCGGGCGATGCCAGTCATTCATCATCGCCGATACGGATACCGGTGAGTTCGAGGCCCTGGAGAACTCCAGCGCCATGGCCGCCGGGGGGGCGGGTATCGCCGCCGCCCAGATGATTGTCGATAAAGGCGTCACCGCCGTGCTTACCGGCAACTGTGGGCCCAACGCCTACGGCGTGCTGTCCGCCGCCGGGGTTCAGATTATTACCGGGGTTACCGGCAAGGTAGCCGATGCCATCGAGGCCTACAAGCAGGGCAAGCTCTCGGCCAGCCAGCAGGCCAACGTGGCCGACCACTACGGCATGGGCAGCGGTGGTCAGGGTGCGGGCGGCGGTCGCGGTATGGGAGGTGGCCGAGGTATGGGCGGTGGCCGGGGTATGGGTGGTGGTCGCGGTATGGGAGGTGGTCGCGGTATGGGTGGTGGCGGTGGCATGGGCGGCGGTGGCAGCATGGGCCGGGGCCGGAACGTGTAATAGCTGCCCCGGGGCAGGATAAGGTCTTCAATGATAATTTCCGTTGCCAGCGGCAAAGGGGGGACGGGCAAGACCCTGGTGGCCACCAGCCTGGCCCTGTCCCTTAAAGACAATCATGATGTACAGCTCCTCGACTGCGACGTGGAGGAGCCCAACGACCATATTTTCTTAAAGCCTGATATCACCCGCAGCCAGGCGGTCGGCATCCCCGTGCCCGAGGTGGACAAGGAGAAATGCACCAACTGCGGCAAGTGCGCCGAGGTCTGCGCCTATAACGCCATTGCCGTGGTCAAGGAATACGTCCTTACCTTCCCCGAGCTCTGTCACGGCTGCGGCGCCTGCAGCTATCTCTGCCCGGAGAAGGCCATCACCGAGGTTCCCCATGATATCGGCGTGGTGGAGACGGGGCGGGCCGGAGGCATCGCCTTCGGGCAGGGCAGGCTGGCCATCGGACAGGCCATGGCGCCGCCCGTCATCCGCCGGGTGAAGGCGCTTACCGACCCCGATAAGCTGGTTATTATCGACGCCTCGCCGGGGACATCCTGCCCGGTGGTGGAGGCCGTCAAGGACAGCGACTACTGCCTGCTGGTCACCGAGCCGACGCCCTTCGGCCTCAACGACCTGACCCTGGCGGTGGAGATGGTGAGGAAGCTGGGCATACCCTGTGGCGTGGTGCTCAACCGCGCCGGCGTCGGCGACGGCGGGACGGAGGCCTACTGCCGGAAGGAGGGCATCCCCATCCACATGACCATTCCCCTGGATACCGGCATCGCCGGGCTCTACTCCCGGGGGGTGACCCTGGCCGAGGGCATGCCGGAATATCAAAAGGACTTCAGCGAGCTTTATCGCAAGATTGAGGAGGCGGTGCGTGCGTGAGATAGTAGTCCTCAGCGGCAAGGGCGGCACCGGCAAGACGAGCATCGTGGCCGCGCTGGCGGCCATCGCCCAAAATAAGGTGCTGGCCGACTGCGACGTGGACGCCGCCGACCTGCACCTGCTGCTTAATCCCACCGTCAGGGAGGAGAACGATTTCCGCAGCGGCCAGGTGGCCGTCATCGACCCGGAGGTCTGCACGCAGTGCGGGCTCTGCCAGGAACTGTGCCGCTTCGACGCCATCCATGATTACAAGGTCGACCCGATAGCCTGCGAGGGCTGCGGCTTCTGCGCGCAGGTATGCCCGGTGGAGGCCATCACCATGCGGGAATGCCTGGCCGGCCGCTGGTTTATCTCCGATACCAAATACGGCCCCCTGGTCAACGCCCGCCTGGGGATTGCCGAGGAGAACTCCGGCAAGCTGGTGGCCCTGGTGAGGCGCCAGGCCCGGGAAATCGCCGAGCGAAACGGCTGCGACTACGTCATCAGCGACGGGCCCCCCGGCATAGGCTGCCCGGTCATCTCTTCGCTCTCCGGGGCCAGCCTGGCGCTGCTGGTCACCGAGCCGACGCTATCCGGCATACACGACCTGGAGAGGGTGATGGGGGTCTGCCAGCACTTCGGGGTTAAGGCCGTGGTCTGTATCAACAAGTACGACATCAACGAGACGAATACCGCGGCGATTAAGGACTATTGCCTTAAAAACAAAGTCGAGGTGGCCGCCATGATACCGTTCGATAATATCGTCACCGAGGCGCTCGTGGCGGGGCGTTCCGTGGTAGAATATAGCGACGGGGCCGTCTCCCGCGAGATAAAAAGGCTCTGGGATAAAATCACCGGGGTCGTCGCCGGGTGAGATGTTACCCCCGGCAATATGAAAGATATATCAGCTAAGGAGGCTCAAGATGAGATATGCCGTCCCCGTGAGCGGGGGTAGACTATCGGCGCATTTCGGCCACTGCGAGCAGTTCGCCCTGATCGATGTCGACGAGGGGCAGAAACAGATTATAAAAAAGGAGCTGGTGGCTGCGCCGTCCCACGAGCCGGGACTGCTCCCCCGCTGGCTGGCCGAGCAGGGCGTCTCGCTGGTCATCGCCGGGGGGATGGGTTCCCGCGCCCAGGGCCTCTTCCAACAGAACGGCATCGGGGTTATCATCGGCGTCGCCGAGGCCGACCCGGAGCAGGCCGTCCTCAGCCACTTAAGCGGCGTGCTGGCCAGCGGCGAGAACATCTGCGACCACTAGCGGGTATAAACAGAGTCAAGTAAACCTGTAAGCCGAGTTCTGTACTCCGCAAGCGGAGCGGTGACCATCTATCTAGCCCTGCCGTTACCGGCAGGGTCAAGCGACCAACCCGGGGAGCGGGCCGGGCGTCCCGATATCCCTCTATTCGGTCTTGCTCCGGATGGGGTTTGCCCAGCCGGCCGGTCACCCGGCCGCTGGTGAGCTCTTACCTCACCATTTCACCCTTACCCCTCGTGAGAAGGGCGGTATGTTTCTGTGGCACTTTCCGTAGGGTCGCCCCTCCTGGGTGTTACCCAGCATCCTGCCCGGCGGAGCTCGGACTTTCCTCCCCCCGAAGGGGGCGGTCACCCGGTTTACTTGACCCGCTCTAAGTTTAGTGGAGAGAGGGGCCTTAGTCAATGGGGGGCTAAACGCTGTCCAGGGCCTGGTTCGCCAGGGCGTCCGCCTCGCGGTTCCGCTCGCGGGGAATGTACGAGATACTGAAGCCGTCGAGCTTGCCCGCCAGCTTCACAACTTCCTGGTAGAGCGGCCTCAGGGCGGCGTTCTTCACCTTGTAGCGGCCGTTGATTTGCTTGACTATCAGCTCAGAATCGGACTTTATTATCACCTCTTTCGCCCCCAGCGCCACGGCCTTCTCCAGCCCGGCGATGACGGCGCGGTACTCCGCCTGGTTATTGGTGGTGTGCCCCAACCGTTGTGAGATGCTGGCCAGGGTGTTGCCGGTCTCGTCCTTGAGGGTGGCGCCGATAGCCGCCGGGCCGGGATTGCCCCGGGCGGCGCCGTCGGCATGAATGATGACTCTGGCGGTGCTCAAATTATACCTTACGATATAAACAGGATGCGCCCGCAGCTGCCGCACTGTACCGGCTGGCCGCCGCGGGCCCGCTGCAGGGCGCTGGCCGAGAGCGAGATGCGGCAGGCGCGGCAGATGCCCTGCTCCACCTTGGCGACGGCCGGCCGCTTCTGCTGGCGGATGCGCTCGTAGAGGGTGAGGGTGGGCCCGTCGATTTGCCCGGCCAGCTGCTGGCGTTTGGCGTTGAGGTCGGCCAGGCTGGTCTTGAGCCGCTCTATCTCCGCGGCCAGCTCCTTCTGTTGGGCCTGCCAGTCCTTTTCCAGCCTGGCGTAATCGCCGGTGGCCGCGGCCGCGGCCTTTTCCGCCGCCTCCACCTGCTCGATGATTTCCAGGGCGTGGTTCTCCATCTCGTCGCCGCGGGCCTTCATCGTGGTGACCTCGTGCTGGAGGCTGGAGAGCTCCTTGGGGTTGTTTATCTTGCCGCCGTAGAGCTTGCCCTCGGCGTCGGCGATCTTGCTGAGGAGGTCGTCGACCTCGGCCTCGGCGTCGCGGTGGCGGTGCCTCAGCTCCTCAAGCTCTATCTCCTGGGCAGTGAGCTGTTTCCGGGCCGTCTCCAGCACCGTCAGGTCGCCGAGCTGGCCCGTTTTGGCGCTCAGCGACGCTTCGTCCTGCTCGATTTCGGTATCGTATTCCTGAAGCTGGTAGAGCTGCCTGGTAATAGCCATCTTTATCTTTGCTGTATTCTATAACGTGGTTGTGCCGGATAGCAAACAGCGACAATAATCCGTGGCCCAAAATAGGACAAATGTGCTAATATTATCGACAGGCAATATCTTAGGGGGGAATATGAGTCTCTTAAAACTGGCGATGAAGAAGGAAAGATGGGACCTGGCGGCCCACACCCTTGTCTTGGCGGCCGCCCGGGCACTGAACGGAGGAGGGCAGGATGCCGGAAGAAAAAGGCAGAAGAAGTGCCTCAAAGCGCCGACCAAGCGCTAAGAAGCCGGGTTTCTATGCCCGCATCCTCGACGATGCCGAGCGGCTCGACTACGAGGCGGCCTCCGGCGTCGACGGCATCGATGACGAGATTGCCCTGCTGCGGGTGGAGATAAAAAAGGCGATGTCCGGCGGCGACGCGGCTAACCTGGAGCTGCTGGTAAAGGCCACCAATGCGCTGGAGAGGCTCATCCGCACCCGCTACAATATCACCAAGGAGCAGCGGAAGGGCCTCAAGGAAGCCATCGGCAACGTGCTCAAGGATATCGCCATCCCCCTGGGCATTAAATTGGGAGCGGTGGCCATTGAAAGACACATCGGCTAGCGGCGGGCTGGCCGGGAAGAGGCTGCGTCCCTACCAGCGCGAGGCGGCCCTGGCCATCCTGGGGAGCGTCTTCGGGGGGAGGGGGCTGACCTTTTCCGTGGAAATCGCCCGGCAGGGCGGCAAGAACGAGCTCTCGGCGCAGCTGGAGCTGCTGCTGCTGACGCTCTTTATGACCCGCCCCAGGAATCTCATCAAATGCTCGCCCACCTTCCGTCCGCAGACGCTCATCTCCATGATGCGGCTCAAGGACCGGCTCAACGACGCCGGCTTCGGCGGCATCTGGGCCAGCGAGCAGGGCTACATCGTCCGGCTGGGCAGCGCCCGCGCCGTCTTCCTCTCGGCGGACGAGTCGGCCAACGTCGTCGGCAATACGGCCCATATCCTGCTGGAAATCGACGAGTCGCAGGACGTCGGCAGGGAGAAGTACACCAAGGAGTTCAAGCCGATGGGGGCCACTACCAACGTCACCACCGTCCACTACGGCACTACCTGGGACGACAGCACGCTGCTGGAGGAGGTCAAGCAGACCAACCTGGAGCTGGAGCGGCGGGACGGCCTGCGGCGGCACTTCCGCTACGACTGGGAGGCCGTGGCGCGGTACAACCCGGACTACCTGGCCTACGTCAACGCCGAGCGCCAGCGCCTGGGCGAGGAGCACCCCCTCTTCCGTACGCAGTACCGCCTGCTGCCCCTCCGCGGCGGGGGCGGCTTCCTCAGCGCCGCGCAGCGGGCCCAGCTCCAGGGGACGCACGCCCGCCGCAAACGCGCCCGGCCGGGGCTGGTGTATGTAGCCGGCATCGACCTGGCCGGTGAGGCCGAGGAGGAAGAGGGGGACTACCTGCAGGCACGCCAGCCGCGCCGGGACTCAACTATCGTCACCATCGGGGAGCTTACCTTCCCGCGGGATGATGATGTGAATAAAGAACCTGCCGTCCGCATCGTCGAGCACTACCGCTGGACGGGCGTCAAGCACGCCGAGCTTTACGCGCGGCTGACGGACATCCTCAAGAACGTCTGGCGGTGCAAGCGCGTGGTGGTGGACGCCACCGGCGTCGGCGAGCCGGTAAGCTCTTTCCTGCGCAAGGCCCTGGGACCGCGGGTGCGGCCGTTTAAGTTCACCGCGGCCTCCAAGAGCGAACTGGGGTTCGGCCTGCTGGCGGCGGTTAACGCCGGGCGGCTCAAGTGCTATAAGGGGGACGGCTCCGCTGAATATCGGGAGTTCTGGCGGGAGATGGAGCTGGCCAAAAGCCGCTACCGCCCGTCCCGGACGATGAACTTTTACGTGGATG
>DAOUEH010000044.1:0-7402 GCA_034430635.1 Dehalococcoidales bacterium
ATCGAGAAGGCCCTCAAAATCAAGACCGGCCAGACCACCAAAGACCTCAGGTTCACCCTGGAGACGGTCAACTGCGTCGGCGCCTGCGCCCTGGGGCCGATGGTCATCGTCGGAGAAGACTATCACGGCGAGATGACGCCGGAGGGCGTCGCCGCCGTGCTCAAGGAATATAACTAAGAGCGGAGGGAGTCACCAGTGGCAAAACTGAAATCCCCGGGTGAACTGGAGACCCTGAGAAACCAAATAACCGGCCAGCGCGACCCCAACAAGACCGTCGTCACCGTCTGCAACGGGACGGGCTGCCACGCCCACGGCTGCCAGGCCGTCACCGCCGCCTTCCAGGCGGAAATCGGTCAACGGAAGCTGGCGGCCAAGGTGGACGTTCGTGCCACCGGCTGCCACGGTTTCTGCGAGCGCGGGCCGCTGGTGGTCATCCAGCCGCAGGGCATCTTCTACCAGCGCGTCCGGGTCAAGGACGTGCCGGAGATACTGACCGAGACCGTCGGCAAGGGCAACCCCGTCGAGAGGCTGCTTTATACCGACCGGGCCTCCGGCCAGAAGATAATCAAAGAGCACGACGTGCCCTTCTACAAGCTCCAGAAACGCCTCGTCTTCGGCAACAACGGCTCCATCGACCCCACCTCCATCGAGGACTATCTGGCCGTCGGCGGCTACGCGGCGCTCGCTAAAGCCCTGAAAATGAAGCCGGAGGCGATTATCGCCGAGGTGAAAAAGGCCGGCCTGCGCGGGCGCGGCGGCGGCGGCTTCCCCACCGCCGATAAGTGGCAGAGCACCCGCAGCGCTAAAGGAGACATTAAATACGTCATCTGCAACGCCGATGAGGGCGACCCCGGCGCCTACATGGACCGCAGCCTGGCCGAGGGCAACCCGCACAGCTTCCTGGAGGGGATGATTATCGGGGCCTACGCCATCGGCGCCCACGAGGGCTACGTCTATATCCGCAACGAGTACCCCCTGGCGGTGCGCCACGTGGCCGCCGCCATCGAGGCCGCCGAAAAGCTGGGCCTGCTGGGCAAGGATATACTGGGCTCCGGTTTCGATTTCAGCATTAAAATACAGCGCGGCGGCGGCGCCTTTATCTGCGGCGAGTCCACCGCCCTGATGGCCTCGCTGGAGGGCAGGGTCGGCGAGCCGCGGGCCAAGTACATCCACACCTCGGAGCAGGGCCTCTGGGGGCGGCCGACCAACCTCAATAACGTGGAGACCTGGGCCAACGTGCCCATGATTATCAATAACGGCGCCGACTGGTATGCCCGCATCGGCACCGCCGGCAGCAAGGGCACCAAGATATTCTCGCTGGTGGGCAATATCGTCAATACCGGCCTGGTCGAGGTGCCTATGGGCATCACCCTGCGGGAGATTATCTTCGACCTGGGCGGAGGCATCCCCAAAGGGCGCGCCTTCAAGGCCGTCCAGACCGGCGGGCCCTCCGGCGGCGTCATCCCCGAGAGCCTCCTCGACCTGAAGGTGGACTTCGACGAGCTGACCAAGGCCGGCTCGATGATGGGCTCCGGCGGCATGATTGTCATGGACGACAAGACCTGCATGGTGGATGTCGCCAAGTATTTTGTCACCTTCCTGGAAGGGGAGTCCTGCGGCAAGTGCCTGCCCTGCCGTGAGGGCCTGCAGCAGATGAAGGCCATCCTCACCCGCATTACCGAGGGTCGGGGCAAGGTCAGCGACCTCAAGCTGCTGGAAGAGCTCTCCGCCACGCTCCAGGCCGCCGCCCTCTGCGCCCTGGGCCAGCAGGCCCCCAACCCCGTCCTGAGCACGCTGCGCCACTTCCGGGCCGAATACGTGGCGCACATCAGGGACAAAAAGTGCCCCGCCGGCGTCTGCAAGCTCGGGGCGGCCAAAAAGAAGTAAGGATACGATGAAAATGGTGAAACTGACGATAAACGGACGCAAGATTCAGGCCGAAGAGGGCACCACCATCCTGGCTGCCGCCCGCCTGCACAACATCCATATCCCCACCCTCTGCGAGAACGAGGCCGTGGCCCCTTACGGCGCCTGCCGCCTCTGCCTGGTTGAGATAAAGACGGCCAAAGGCCGCGAGCGGCTGGTGACCTCCTGCATCTACCAGGTGGAAGAAGGGCTCACCGTTGCGACCGATACCGAGCGGGTGAAGGGCATCCGCCGGGTGCTCCTGGAGCTGCTGCTGGCGCGCTGCCCGGAATCGGAGGTCATCCGCGATATGGCCGCGGCCGCCGGCGTCACCCGGACGCGCTTCGAGAAGCAGAGCGGCAACAACAAATGCATCCTCTGCGCCAACTGCGTGCGCACCTGCGAGGAGGTCGTCGGGGTGGCCGCCATCTCGCTGGCCCGGCGCGGCGTGGACAGGGAAATGACCACGCCCTTCAACGAGGACTTCTCGGCGGCCTGCATCGGCTGCGGCTCCTGCGCCTATTCCTGCCCCACCGGCGCCATCACCCTCACCGACAAGGGCGGCGTGAGGACGATAGTCTGGCCGCACAACCGGATGCAGTTCGCCCTCAAGAAGTGCCCCGTCTGCGGCAACTACTGGGCGCCGCAGAAGCAGATTGAATATATCGCCGAGCTCTCCGGGACGCCGCTTTCCGACTATGACACCTGCCCCGATTGCCGCGAGTAGATTATTCTTAGCAGGATTTTAAGAGGGGCGGAAAGCCCCTCTTTCTTTTTCCCTTTATCCCCCTGAATGATTAAGCCCTGAAGAAGCCGGAAGCCGGGCCTACTTCTTCTCTTTTTTCTCTTTATCGTCGGCGGGCTTATGGAGCACCTCGTCGACGATGCCGTACTCCACCGCCTGCACCGGGTTCAGGTAGAAGTCGCGGTCGGTATCGTGGGTGACCTTGTCCAGCGGCTGGCCGGTGTGCTTGACGATGATGTCCTTGATGGTGTCCTGCTGGCGGGTTATCTCGCGGGCGGCGATGACGATATCGGAGGCCTGCCCCTGGGCGCCGCCCATGGCCTGGTGCATGTGGATGGTGGCGTTGGGGAGGGCGTAGCGCTTGCCCTTGGCCCCGGCGCAGAGGAGCACCGTGCCCATGCTGGCCGCCAGGCCCACGCAGATGGTGGAAACGTCGGGGCGGATGAGCTGCATCGTATCGTAGATGGCCAGACCGGCGCTGATGACGCCGCCGGGCGAGTGGATATAGAGGCTGATGTCCTTATCGGGCTCCTCGCGCTCCAGGTAGAGCAGCTGGGCGATGATGACGTTGGCCACCGAGTCGTTGATGGGCGTACCCAGCATAACGATGCGCTCCCGGAGCAGGAGCGAGTAGATATCGAAGGCGCGCTCCCCCCGGGTGCCGCTCTCGATTACCATCGGTATGACGCTTGCGGGATTTATGTTCATTTTGCCTCCTCCTTGGTCTCCTTCTTGGTAGTTTTACGGGGTTTAGCCGCTTTGGCTTTAGCGGTCTTGCCCCCGGTCTCTTTCTTGGTCTTTTTGGCCGGTCTGCCGGGGCCGGCGGCTATCTCGGTGAGGCGCTCGATGGTCTTGCGGGCCTTGAGGGACTGGGTGAGCGACTGGCGGGTCTGCGGGGTATCCAGCATCCTGACCATCTCTTCCCGCTGCTCCTCGGGGACACCCTTGGCCATGTTGCGGATGCCGTTGGTGATGTCCTCCTCGGTGACCTCGATTCGCTCCGCCTCGGCCACCTGGCTCAGCACCAGCGAGGCGGCCACGTTCTTGCTGGCCACCGGCCGTAGCTCCTCCTGGAGCTGCTCGGGGGTCTTGTTGATACTGCGGAGATAGTCGTCCATCCCCCGCCCCGCCGCCTGGAGCTGGCGCGCCTGCTCGCTGAGGATACGCTCCGTCTCCATGACCACCAGCACCGGCGGGTACTCCACCTGAGACTGGTCGATGACGGCGTTGATGACCCGCTCCTCGAACTCCATGCGGGCGTTCTCTTCGCCGCGCAGCTGGAGGCTCTTGACCACCTCCTCGCGGAGGCGGGCCAGCGTCTTGAACTCCGGCGATACCTGCACGGCCAGGTTGTCATCGAGGGGCGGCAGCTCCTCCTCTTTTATCTCGGTGAGCTTGACCTTGAAACTGGCCTCCTTGCCGGCCACCTCGGGGTCGCCGGGGTAGTCGGCCGGGAAAGTGAGAGTAAACTCTTTCTCCTCGTCTTTCTTCATGCCGGTAATCTGCCCCACGAAGCCCGGCGCCGGGGAGATGGCGTCGCGCTGCACCTGGTACTGGAGGCCGATACGCTTGATAAAGGGCTTCTCGCCGACGGTGCTGTCGATGTCGATGACGGCCAGGTCGCCGTAGTCCAGGGCCCGCTCCACCGGCTCCCAGGTGGCGTGCTGGTGACGCAGTTCTTCTAATACATTGTTTATTTTCTCGTCGGTTATGTCAACTTTTTCCGCCTCCATGCGGACGGACTGGTAGTCGCCCAGCGCCACGGTGGGCGCCAGCGGCACCACGGCCTTGAAGACCAGCGGGTCGTGCTGGGTCACCTCCACCTCCGGCCGGGCGTAGGGCTCGACTTCCCCCTCCTTGACGGCCTGCTCGTAGGCCTGGGGGAGCAGGTGCTCCACGGCCTCTTCCAGGAGCCGGTCTTTACCCAGGTGCCGCTCTACTACCGCCCGCGGGGCCTTGCCCTTGCGGAAGCCGGGGATATCCGCCCGCTGCGCCAGGCGCCGGTATGCGTCCCCTTTGGCCGCTTCCATCTCGGCGGGCTCCACCTCCACGGTGAGATAGGCCTGGCGGTTCTCGATCTTCTCTCTGGTAACTTTCAAGTTTCCTCCCGATGGCTAGTCTTCGCGCCGGCGGATGCCCAACTCCTTGAGTTGCTCTTCCGATACCGGCGAGGGCGCGCCGAAGGTCAAATCCTGGGCGCCCTGTGTCTTGGGGAAGGCAGTTACCTCCCGGATATTCTCTTCGCCGGTCAGCACCATCATGGTGCGGTCGATGCCGGCGCCGAACCCCCCGTGCGGGGGCGCGCCGTAGCCGAAGGCCTCCAGCATGTGCCCGAAGAGCCGCTCGATGCTGGCATCGTCGTAGCCCAGTATCTTTAATATCTGGCGCTGGAGCTCGGCCCGGTGGATGCGGATGCTGCCGCTGGCCAGTTCCAGGCCGTTGCCGACCAGGTCATAGTTCTTGCCGAGGACTTGCTCCGGGGCGCTGTCCAGCAGAGGAATATCCTCGTCGCGGGGGTGGGTGAAGGGGTTGTTGACCGCCTCCAGGCCGCCCGTATCGGGATTGCGCGCCAGCAGCGGGAAATCGACGATAAGGGCGAAGGCGACCGTGCCGGGGTCAACCAGGTCGAGGCGGCGCGCCATCTCGCGGCGCAGTATATCCAGCGCCGGGTAAATCTCGTCCCCGGCCCCGGCCACGATGAGCATCAGGTCGCCCGGGTTAGCCCCGGAGCGGCCGGCCATGGCCTTCACCTGCTCGATAGTCATGAAGCGGGTGGCCACCGATTTCACCGTGTCTAAAGTCAAATCGTCCAGCTGCCCGCCGGGAGAGCCGAGGGCCACCGTGAGCAGCCCCCTGGCCCCGGCGCTCAGCACTATTTTATTAAGCTCATCCAGCTGGGAGCGGCTGTAGTCGCCGCAGCCGGGGGCCACTATGCCCTTTACCTTCCCGCCGCCGGCAATCGCCTTCTGGAAGATGCCGAACTCCGTCTGCGCGGCGATGTCGGTCAGGTCGGCCACCTCCAGGCCGTAGCGCAGGTCGGGCTTGTCCGAGGCGTAGCGCGCCATGGCCTGGGCATAGGTCAGGCGCGGGAAGGGTTTTATTAGTTTCAAATCCGGTTTTATGGTCTCGACCAGCGCGGTATAAAGCCCCTCGATGAGCTGCAGGATATCTTCCTGGGTGACGAAGCTCATCTCCACGTCGAGCTGGGTGTGCTCCGGCTGGCGGTCGGCACGGGTGTCCTCGTCACGGAAGCAGCGGGCCAGCTGGTAGTACTTCTCCAGCCCGGCGACCATGAGGAGCTGCTTGAGCTGCTGCGGGGACTGCGGCAGGGCGTAGAACTCGCCGGGGTGCAGGCGGGATGGCACCAGGTAATCGCGGGCGCCTTCCGGCGTGCTCTTGACGAAGATGGGCGTCTCCACTTCAACGAAGCCGCGGGCGTCCAGGTAATCGTGCATGAAGCGCACCACGCGGTGCCGCAACAATAAGTTGTCCTTCATGCGGGCCCGCCGCAGGTAGAGGTAGCGGTACTTCAGGCGCAGGCCCTCGTCCACCTCGACATCCTCGTTGATGTAGAAGGGCGGCGTGGCGGCGGTATTGAGTATCTCCGCCTGGCTGACGATGACCTCGATTTCGCCGGTGGGGAGCTTGGCGTTCTCGGTGCCCGCCGGACGCCGGGCGACCTCCCCGGTAAGCTGCACCACGTACTCGCTGCGCATCTCCTCGGCGGTTTTCAGGGCATCCCCGGCCGTCTCCGGGTTGAAGACCGCCTGCACCAGCCCGTCCCGGTCGCGCAGGTCGATAAAAACAAGACCGCCGTGGTCACGGCGGCGGTTGACCCAGCCGGCCAGGGTTACCCGGGTGCCGATATGCTCTTTACGGAGTTCGCCGCAGGAGTGGGTTCTGAGCAAAGTTATCTCCTCGCTGGGAAAAGGCTTCACTTTTAATTATAGCTTATAGGGGTAGGGGTAGCAAACCTGCAGGCCAGGCAGATGATGCCGCGCTAACGTTGACAAGCCGCGACCGCCATGCTATTATCTTTATTGTTGACTAATCAGGTCAACATTAAAAAGGGGCGCGAATCCTGTTGTATCGGGGCGGGGTATCGTGCTAGACTGTTATGTAATCCCCCCTCTTGGCTGGGGGGCTGTCAGGGGGCGCTGAATTGGCCAAGACGATTGCGGAAATAAACGAGAGAATCAAGCAGGGTAAAGCCGTGGTCTTCACCGCGGAGGAGATTATCCAGGTCGCCCGCGAAAAAGGCGTCAAGAAGGCCGCCCGGGAGGTGGACGTGGTCACCACCGGCACCTTCGGCATCATGTGCTCCTCCGGCGCCTATTTCAATGTCGGCCATACCCGGCCGCGTATCAAGCTGGGGGGCGGGCGCGCCTACCTCAACGACGTCCCGGCCTATACGGGTATCGCCGCCGTCGACCTCTTCCTGGGGGCGGGGGCCCTGCCCGACGACGACCCGCGCAACCGCATCCATCCCGGCGAGTTCAACTACGGCGGCGGGCACGTCATCGAGGAGCTGGTGGCCGGCAGGGACGTCAAGCTCTCGGCGACCGCCTACGGGACGGACTGCTACCCCCGCAAGCGCCTGGAGACCTGGCTCAACATCAAGGACCTCAACGAGGCAGTGCTCTTCAACGTCCGCAACGCCTACCAGAACTACAACGTGGCCGTGAACACGTCGGAGAAGACGCTCTATACCTACATGGGCATCCTCAAGCCGCGCCTGGGCAACGCCAACTA
>DAOUEH010000045.1:0-6188 GCA_034430635.1 Dehalococcoidales bacterium
ATTCCCATCTAAAGAACCGCGCCGCGAGCAGGCCCGCCACCACCGTCACGCCCACCGCCACCAGCGAGGCAAACGTATTCCAGCCGAACCCCAGGTACGGGTCCTGCAGCATGAGGATGACGTGCCGGATAATGGTGAAATTGCCGATGGCGTCCATCGCCCCGGTGAGAACCTCCGGGGGCGGGCCGGCGCCGCCGAGTATCATCATCACGAAAAAGAGGATTAGCCCCAGCCCCTGCGCCGCCCGCGTCGAGGGGAGCACGGCGCCCAGGAAAAACCCCAGGGCCGTAAAGCAGAGCAGGCCCAGCAGGAACCCCGGTATCAGCAGGCCGACCTGCTGCGGCAGGTGCGGCTCGTAGACCAGCAGCCCGAAGGCCATAATCAGCAGGCTGCCGAGCACGGCGATGATAAAGCTGACGGCCAGCTGCGAGCCCAGCAGGGCCCAGACGGAAATGGACGAGGCCCGCATCCGCCGCAGGATGCCCTTCTCACGGTAGGCGGTGAGGTGCACCGGCAGGGCCACGGTGCCGATGGCCATCATTACCAGGGCGAAGTAGGCCGGTATGTAGTAGTCCAGGGCTCCCACTCCCCTAAAGACCATCATCTCGGGGTCGTCGGCATCCGGGGTGTTGCCGAAGACGCCGCCCATCACGAAGAGGAAGATAATCGGCAGGGCCAGGGTGAAAATCACCGTAATCGGCTCGCGGATAAAGAGCTTGATTTCCACCCAGGTCAGCCTGGTCAGCGTACGCATCTCGGCTACTCTCCCACGTCGTGCCCGGTTAGTTTCAGGAAGACGTCCTCCAGGCTCGGCTGCTCCACGCGGAGGTCGGCGGGGACGATACCGTGCTCCACCAGCGCCGCCGCCACCAGGGCCAGTACCGGCCCGCTGCCCTCCACCTCCACCCGCGGCCCCCGGCGCACCACGCGGCGCACCCCCTCGATATCCTCCAGCCGGGGGAGCTCCGCCTGCCCGGCGGTAAAGATTACCCTCACCCCGGTGGCGTACTGCGTTACCAGGCCCTGCGGCGTGTCCATGGCCACGATGTTCCCCCGGTCGACGATGGCGACACGGTCGCAGAGCGCCTCGGCCTCCTCCATGAAGTGCGTTACCAGCACCACGGTGGTGCCCCGCTCGCGAATCTCGCGGATGAGCTCCCAGGCCACCCGCCGCGCCGCCGGGTCGAGGCCGGTGGTCATCTCGTCGAGGAAGACCACCTTGGGATTGTTGACCAGCGCCAGGGCGATGAGCAGCCGCTGCCGCTGCCCGCCGGAGAGGCTGGCGAAGCTGGCCTTTCGCTTCTCGGTCAGCCCCCACTGTTCCAGGAGCACCTGCCAGTCCAGGGCGTCGGGCGTCACCGAGGCGAAGAGGTCGAGGGCCTCCCAGACCCTGATGCGGTCGGGCAGGGCCGACTCCTGCAGCTGCGAGCCGATACGCCGCCGCAGCGCCGCCGCCTCGGTGCGCGGGTCGTAGCCCAGCACGCGGATGCGCCCGGCATCCGGCTGGCGTAACGCCTGGAGGCACTCCACGGCGGTGGTCTTGCCCGCGCCGTTCCGCCCCAGCAGGCCGAAGATTTCCCCTTCGTTTACATCGAAGGAGATATTATCCACGGCGACGGTGGTCCGGTAGGTCTTGCGGAGGTTTTCCACGGATATGATTGGCGGCATTGATAGTATTATAACCATATTCTGCAAATGACGACAATAGAGGAGAAACGACGAGCGTCTTCCGGCTTGATACCCGTGAGACAGCGATGCTACACTGGAACATGGGCAGACGTGTTCTGGCCGTCCTGGTGGCCTGTTTCTTAACCGTTTTCGTTTCTTACTCCATACGCTACGGCTACGGCGTCTTCCTGCCCGAGATGCTCCCCGCCCTGGGTATCTCCAAGACCGGGGCCGGAGTGATTTTTTCCTCGTATTTCATCGCCTATACCGTCCTCTCGCCGATACTCGGTCTGATGGGAGACCGCTACGACGCGCGCGTCATCATCAGCCTGTTTACGGCCATACTGGGCATCGGGACGTTCCTCATGGCTTACGCGTCCTCGGTGGCGGAGGCCAGTCTCTACTTCACGCTGGCCGGCGTGGGCGCCGCGGCCTGCTGGGCGCCGGTAATGGCGCTGGCCCAGCGATGGTCCAGTGACAGGCGACGCGGGATGACCCTGTCCTTTATCGATACCGGCAGCGGGCTGGGCATCATCTGCTCCGGGGCGGTGGTGCCGCTGGTGGTGAAGGCCTGCGGCTGGGGAGCGGGCTGGATGATTCTGGGGGCGCTGGGACTCCTGGTAGCCGTTATCAATTTCACGGTGATAAGGAACCGGCCGGCGCTGCCGTCCGGCCCGATTCCCCCGGCCCCGGAACCGCCCGCCCTCGAACCGTTGAAGAAAATCTACGCCAAGCTTCTGCGCGATACCCGCTTCTGGTATATCGGCCTGGCTTATATGCTCGTAAGCTTTTCCATCATTATCCCGTTCACCTTCCTGAGCACTTACGCCGTGGAGGAGCTGGCGTTTTCCTATACGACCGCCGCCAGCCTGATAACGGTCATCGGAGTGGCCGCCCTGGCCGGCAAACCATTGCTCGGACTGCTCTCGGACAGGGTCGGCAGAGTCAGGATAATCATTCTTTGCACGCTGCTGATTACGCTGGGAAGTCTGGGGATAGCTTACGCGCCGGACTTACCGGTACTGTTTGCGTCTGCGGCTGTTTTCGGCGTCGGCGAGGGCGCTATCTGGCCGATGTACGCCGCGGCGGCTTCCGACTATTTTTCCAAAAAGATTGCCGGGAGCGTCGTCGGGCTGTGGACGTTGTACCTAGGCATCGGCTCGCTGCTGTCACCGATAATCGCCGGCTGGTTGGCCGATACCACCAGCACCCTGACATGGTCGTTCGTCCTGGCCGCGGCCGCCGCCGGGGCGTCGCTGCTGCTCCTGCTGCCGGTATGGAGGCAGCCGGCTAATCCGGTATAAGCCCCTTGAGCCTCCCCACTATCTCTTCTATCGGTATAATCTCCGTATCTTTCCCGGTACGCCGCTTGAGCTCCACGCTGTCTTTTTCGAGCGTACGCGGGCTCACCGTCACACGGAAGGGCATCCCCAGCAGGTCGGCGTCGTTGAACTTGACGCCGGGAGACTCCTCCCGGTCGTCATAGAGCACCTCCAGCCCCGCCGCCTGAAATTCTGCATACAGCTTCTCGGCCACATCTGCCACCGGCGAGCCCTCGCGATAGAGCGGGCATAAATACACCTGATAGGGAGCGATGGCCAGCGGCCAGATGATGCCCTTGTCGTCGTGGTTCTGCTCGACGGCCGCCGCCATGAGGCGTGAGAGCCCCATGCCGTAGCAGCCCATGACGGCGGGATGAGAATCGCCCTTCTCGTCAATAAAGGTGGCCTCGAATTTCTGGCTGTAAACGGTGCCCAGCTTGAAGATATGCCCCACCTCGATGCCCTGGGTCGAGGCCAGCTCGCCGCCGCACTCGGGGCATTTGTCCCCGGCGCGGGCCGAGGCGATGTCGGCCACGATATCCGCCTTGAAGTCGCGCGGGTAGTTGACATTCCTGAGGTGTGTATCGGGCTTATTGCCACCGGCCACGAGATTGCTGGCGGTGGTCACCGAATCGTCGGCGACGACCTTGAAGCCCTTCAGGCCCACCGGCGAGGCGGCCCCGGCGACGATACCGGCCGCGATGACCTCGGCCTCGGTGGCCAGGCGCAGCCCGGCGGCCTTAAGCTGGTTATTGAGCTTGACCTCGTTGACGGCCAGGTCGCCGCGAATGACGACGAAGGTAAGCTCGCCGTCGGCGACGTAAAAGACGGCCTTGAGGGTATTGCAGGGCGGCACCTTGAGGAACCCGGCCACCTCCTCGATGGTGGCCACGCCGGGCGTGGTCACTTCCTCGACGGGGAGGGGTTTACCGTTGTCTATCTTCTCCTTGACGCAGGTGGCCTTCTCCACGTTGGCGGCGTAGTGGCAGGCCGGGCAGTAGATGACCTCGTCCTCGCCGCTTTCGGCGATGACCATGAACTCGCGGGAGTCCTTGCCGCCGATGGCGCCGCTGTCGGCCTCCACCAGCATCGTCGTCAGGCCGCAGCGCGCGAAGATATTCCGGTAGGCCTGCGTCATCTTATCGTAGCTTATATCCAGACCGGCCTCGTCGGCATCGAAGCTGTAGAGGTCTTTCATGTGGAACTCGCGCACGCGTATCAGCCCGCCGCGGGGGCGCGGCTCGTCGCGGAACTTGGTCTGTATCTGGTAGAGGAGCAGCGGCAGGTCGCGGTAGCTCTGCAGGTAGCGCGCGGCCAGCTGGGTGATGACCTCCTCGTGGGTGGGCCCCAGCGCCAGCGGCCGCTCGCGGCGGTCATAGAGGGTGAAGAGCACCTTGCCCAGGGCCCGGTCGCGCCCGCTCTGCTGCCAGAGCTCCAGCGGCTGGAGCACCGGCAGGCTCAGCTCCTGCCCCCCGGCGGCGTCCATCTCGTCGCGGATGATGCCCTCTATCTTGCGCAGCACCCGCCAGCCCAGTGGCAGGTAGGAATAGACCCCGGCGGCCAGCTGATTGACCATCCCGGCCCGCAGCAGCAGCCGGTGGCTGGTCGTATCCGCCTCGGCGGGCACCTCCCTTAAAGTCCTGGCAAAAAGCTTGGAAATACGCACCATTAAACTCCTCGAAAACTAAATTATAACCTGGTGGCCAGCGCCTCGTACCGGGCGCGGATGTTGTTCAGCTCCGTCTCCTGCTCGGTACGCAGCTGCACCAGCTTGCTGTAAAGCGAGATATTGCCCTGGCTCAGGGCCAGATTGGCCTCGACCTCGAGGCGGTTCCTCATCTCCACCCGGACGTTATACTCGGTGATGAGCTCGTAGTAGAGATTGATTTCGGCCGGGTTATTAAAAGTCCAGCCCCGGTAGTAGCCGCCGTTGGTCTGGCGGCTGACGGAATAGCCGCCGACGGCCTCGATGGCCAGGTACTCGCCGGGGGCCACCTCGGCCATCACCCAGCTGTGGTTGGAGAGGGTGATGTCGTCGTAGGCCGGCACATCGGGATTACCCACGACCAGGCGGGCGCTGATGCCCTGTGCCTGGAGCATATTCCAGACATCCGCCGACATCTCGCTGCAGTCGTAGACGTTCTCCCAGTAATAATGCGCTTCCTGATAAAATTTGGCGATGCGCTCGGCCGTCTCCGCGGCGGTCGTCCCCACCAGCTCACAGGCGTCCAGCTGCTCTTCGAGGGCGGCTATCTCCCCCTCAGCCTCGGTGAGGGCCGCTTCGGCGGCCTCTTTGGCCTGCTCCATGCTCTGGTTCTCTTCCTGGAGGAGAGAAAACTGCTCCTGAACCTGCGCCAGCTGCTGCTGAAGCTGCTCCAGCTGCTCCCTTATCTGGTCGTAGAGCTCCTCGGCGATGCCGCCTTCCCCACAGCCCGTCAACGCCAGCGATACCATCACCACCGCTGCCGCCAGTACAAGCAGGAGTTTCTTTTTCATGGCTTGCCTCCTCATCCAGCTATTCTAATCCTCGATGATATACAGGGTGCAGGGGACGGTGCCGTAGTCCTGGCCGTTAATCTCAATACCTATTTCAAAAGTATACTCACCCGGGGGAACCTCCGGCGATATTTCTATCATCAGCACCGTCAGCAATATGCCCGGCCGGCCACCCCCGCCGACCTGGGTAAGCCCGATCCCCTCCGGCACGGCGACGGCATACAGTGTCAGCTCGCTATCGGAAATACCGCCCTCCCGCGAGCAAAAAATAATGTTATTGCGGGTCTCTCCGGCCCTGGTCTCGATGAAACCTCGGTAAAATAGATCGAGAACATCCGTACCGCTGCCCAATGTAGTATTTTCGAAGGGGATATCCGGCCACGGGTTCGCCACACCCTCTTGATGAACATTGGCCCGGTAAGCGTAGCCGCCGGGCGTGAAGACGATGTCGTCGGGGGTGTCGCTTTCGCTGTAATCGGGCAGTTCGCCGGTGGGGATTTGGGTGCGTCCCTCAACGCTACCGGACGAGCAGGCGGCCAGCAGCGGGAGGAGGAGTAATGTTATTAGTATGAGGATTTTATTTTTCATTTTTTCTCTATATTAGGTTGTCTACCTCTCCCCCTGTATCCCCCTCTCCTATCAAGGAGAGGGGGAATTATTTTTAGAAGAGGGGCTGCGCCCCTCTTAAACGCCCGCTATCTT
>DAOUEH010000046.1:0-9223 GCA_034430635.1 Dehalococcoidales bacterium
AGCGAATTACTAAAGAAATAGCCGATAAGTCCCTGGGGTAATCTTTCCCTGCCCCACCCCACGGCGTTATCTATTCCCACCCAAGCCGCCCTCACGGCATCCTCGGCTTATCCCGTAGTTAGACCCTACCACCCCGGGGGTGTTTATGAGGGGCGAAGCCCCTCTTTTAATAAAACATTCCCCCTCTCCTGCGGCACGCCTCGTCAGGAGAGGGGGACAAAGGGGGTGAGGTTGAAAATCAAGGACGGGCAGGGTGGGGAGGAACGAAAATCCTGATGAAACAGGCACAGCCTGGAATAGTGGTAGTTGATTTCTAGGCATGAATATGGTATAGTTTAGGTTCGTAGGATACCTGTGCTCGGAGGAGGGTAGAAGGGACCATAATTAAGCAACTGCGCGTCAACGAGCGAATAATCGCCAGAGAAGTTCGCCTGGTTGGGGAAAAGGGGGAACAGCTCGGTATTATGCCCCTGGTTCAGGCGCGGGAAACGGCCCGAAAACACAACCTGGACCTCGTTGAAGTAGCCCCGACCTCGGTGCCCCCCGTCTGCCGACTGCTGGATTACGGTAAGTACAAGTACGAGCAGCAGAAAAAAGAGCAGCAGGCCAAGAAGGGCCAGAAGGTCTCGCTCCTGCGGGAGATACGCCTCCGGCCCAAGATAGGTATCCACGATTTTGAGGCCAAGGCCAGGACGGCCAGGAAGCTGCTGGCGGACGGCTCCAAGGTAAAAGTGACGCTATTGTTCCGGGGGCGGGAAATCACGCATCCGGAGTTGGGCTGGAAGGTGCTGCAGCGTATGGCGCAGTCCCTCAGCGAGGTAGCCTCGGTGGAGCGGCAGCCGGTGATGGAGGGGCGTCGGATGGACATCATTCTGGTGCCCGTCGCGGCCAAGCCCAAGCCCAAGGAAAAAGAGGCCGTGAAAGCCGCCGCAAAGGAAACGGAAAATGCCGAAACTCAAAACGCATAAAGGTGCCAAGAGCCGCTTCCATATTACCGGCAGCGGTAAGATAATGCGCGTCAAGGGGCCCAAGAGCCACCTGCGCACCAAGAAGGCCAAGCGGGTAAGAAGGCAGTTCGACGAGATGATACCGCTGCATCCCGCCGACCGCAAGCGTATCTCCCGCCTGATACCCTACGGGGTCAAGTAAGACAGGAGGAATCTTCCTTTGCCCAGAGTCAAAAGAGGGGTAACCTCTCACCAGCGACACAAGAAGGTGCTGGCCCTAACCAAGGGCCACCGCGGCACCAAGCACCGGCTCATCAAGCGCGCCAACGAGTCGATGATTAAATCGCTTTCCTACGCCTATTTCCACCGCCGCGAGCGCAAGGGCGACATACGCCGGCTCTGGATACTGCGTATCAATGCCGCCTGCCGCGCCCGCGGGCTCAGTTACAGCAGGTTCGTCGACGGGCTGAAGAAGTCCGGCATTGAAATCAACCGCAAGATACTGGCCGATATGGCCGTCAGGGAACCAGAAGACTTTAGCAACCTGGTCACTCTCGTTGGAGGGAAAGGCCAGGAGTAATCGGTTCGGTTCCTGAACAAAGGTATCCAATCTGGTTCCCCTTCCCTCCAACCGAGGAAGGGGGATTTTTGTTAAGATAATAAGGGGCAATGCGGAAGAGATGCTAGCCAAAGTCGAAGAGCTGAAACAGGCCGCCCTTAAGGAGCTCGAGGGCATCGATGACGCCCGGGAGCTGGAGTCCTGGCGCGTGCACTACCTGGGTAAGAAGAGCCCGCTGACGCAGATTCTGCGCGGGCTGGCCTCGCTCTCCATCGAGGAGCGTAAGGCCGTCGGGGCGGCCGCTAACCAGCTTAAAGGCCTGCTGGAAGGCAGCGTCGAGGCGAAAGAGCGGGCCCTGCGCGAGCACAAGCTCACCGCGGCGGTGGGCAAGGAGACCGTCGATATCAGCCTGCCGGGGCGGCCCCTGGCCGTGGGACACGTCCACCCCATCACCCAGACCATCGAGGAGATGTGCGACATCTTCGTCTCGATGGGCTTCCAGGTAACCGAGGGCCCGGAGGTAGAGTGGGACTACTATAACTTCGAGGCGCTTAACATCCCCGCCGAGCACCCCGCCCGCGACAGCATGTCCTCGTTCTGGATTGACGCTCCGCCGGGGAAAAAGGGCAAGGCGACGCTGCGCACCCACACCACCGCCGTCACCGCCCGCACCCTGGAGAACCAGACGCCGCCGATACGGGCCGTGGAGCCGGGCAAGCTCTTCCGCTACGAGGCCAGCGACGCCACCCACGTCACCATGTTCCACCAGGTAGACGGCATCGCCGTGGATACCGGCATTACCATGGCCGACCTCAAGGGCACCCTCTACGAGTTCGCCCGCCGCTTCTTCGGCAACGACCGCAGGGTGCGTTTCCGCGTCGACTACTTCCCCTTCGTCGAGCCCGGCGTGGAGATGGCCATCGAGTGCATCGGCTGTCACGGCGGCGGCTGCCGTCTCTGCGGCAACTCCGGCTGGATCGAGATACTAGGCGCCGGCATGACCCACCCCGACGTACTCCGCCGCGGCGGCATCAACCCGGAGAAATACACCAGCTTCGCCTTCGGCATCGGCGTGGAGCGGCCCCACATGCTGCGCTACGGCGTGGACGATATCCGGCTCTATTTCACCTCCGACCTGAGATTTTTACGGCAGTTTTAGGAGATGCTATCATTTTGTCATTGCGAGCGAAGCGAAGCAATCTCTGTTACCGGTTCAAGAGATTGCCGCGTCGCCTGCGGCTCCTCGCAATGACATGAACGGACAAGTCAGGAAAATAC
Organism: Dehalococcoidales bacterium; assembly: GCA_034430635.1. Taxonomy (GTDB): domain Bacteria; phylum Chloroflexota; class Dehalococcoidia; order Dehalococcoidales; family RBG-16-60-22; genus DAOUEH01. The sequence continues at coordinate 2,785 of DAOUEH010000046.1, forward strand.
TATGAGAGTACCGCTCAACTGGCTTAAGGACTACGTGGACGTGACCCTACCCGTCGGCGAGCTGGCCGAAAGGCTGACGATGGCCGGCCTCGAGGTGGGCGAGATAGCCGCTACCGGCACCGGCTGGGACAACATCGTCGTGGGGCAGATACTGGCCATTAATCCCCACCCCAACGCCGACCGCCTGCGCCTGGCCACGGTGGATTTGGGCGCGGAGCAGGAAACGGTGGTCTGCGGCGCCCCCAACCTCAATACCGGCGATAAAATCGCCTTCGCCCGCCTCGGGGCGCGCCTCACCAACCCCCATAACGGCCAGGTGGAGGAGCTTAAAGAGGCCCGGATTCGCGGCGTGGCCTCCCGCGGCATGATTTGCTCGGAGAAAGAACTGGGCATCTCGGAGAGCCACGAGGGCATCCTGGTGCTGGCGGCGGAGGCCGCTATCGGCGCGCCCCTGGCCGGGCACCTGGGCGATACGGTGCTGGATATCGACGTCACCGCCAACCGCCCCGACTGCCTCTCGGTGGTCGGCATCGCCCACGAGGTCGCCGCCCTGACCGGCCGGGAGATGCACATCCCGGAGATAAAATATACCGAAACCGACGACCCGATAGCGAAACACATCGCCATCGAAATCGCCGACCCCGACCTCTGCCCCCGCTACTGCGCCAGCCTTATTACGGACGTCACCATCGCCGAGTCCCCGCCCTGGCTCCAGGAGCGGCTCATCGCCGCGGGGCAGCGCCCCATCAACAATGTCGTCGATATCACCAATTATGTCATGCTGGAGTACGGCCAGCCCCTGCACTCCTTCGATTATAAACAGGTTTTGGAAAAGCGCATCATCGTGCGCCGCGCCGCCGAGGGCGAACGGTTCTACACGCTGGACGAAGTGGAGCGCCGGCTTACCGGCGAGATGCTCACCATCGCCGACGGCAAGGGCACCGTGGCCATCGCCGGGGTCATGGGCGGCCTCAACTCCGAGGTTACCGGGGCTACCAGCGCCATCCTCCTGGAGGCGGCCAGCTTCAAGGCGACCAGCATCCACTACACCAGCCATAACCTGGGACTGACCAGCGAGGCCTCGATGCGCTTCGAGCGGGGCATCAGCCCCGAGATGACCATCCCGGCCCTGCGCCACGCCACGCAGCTCATCGCCGAGCTGGGCGGCGGCAAGGTGGCCAGGGGCATTATCGACCTCTACCCCGGCCGGAAAAGGGCGGCGCCCATCAAGCTTGCCCCCGCCGAGTTCAAGCGCGTCCTGGGCATCGGCTACAGCCGCGATTACATCGTCAAGACACTCACCTCCCTCGGCTTCACCTGCCGCGACGAGGCCAAGCTCCTCAGCGTGACCGCCCCCTACTGGCGCAGCGATATCCGCCTGGGGGTCGACCTCATCGAGGAGGTGGCCCGCATCAACGGCTACGATAAAATCCCCACCACCCTGCTGGCCGATGCCATCCCCCCGCAGGACCCGGCGCCGGAACTCTCGCTGAAAAAGCGCCTCCGGCAGTCGCTGGTGGGCTACGGCTTTCAGGAAATCATCAGCTACTCGCTCACCGGCCTGACGGCGCTGAGCAACCTGGTGCCGGAGCCGCAGCCCCCGGAGCCCCTGCCGCTGCGCGTCACCAAGCCGATGACCGCCGACCAGGAGTACCTGCGCCCCAACCTGCGTAACGGGCTGCTGGCGGCCCTGGCGGCCAACCGCCGCCACGAAGAGGGGGGCATCCGGCTCTTCGAGCTGGGCCGGATATACGTCCCGCGGGAAGGTAAGCTCCCCGCCGAGCCGGAGATACTCGGCGGCATCATCAGCGGCGAGAGGGTGGAGCGTTCCTGGCAGGGCGACGGCGGCGGTGCCTACGATTTTTACGACGTCAAGGGCCTTGTCGAGGGGCTGCTGGAGGCGCTGGGGGTTACCGCCAGGTATGAAAAAGGCGACGACGCCAGCCTTCATCCCGCCCGCCAGGCCGCCATCGTCGTCGCGGCCAACGGCGCCAGGGTGAAGCTGGGCATTCTCGGCGAGCTACACCCCAAGGTGGCCGCTAACTTTGAAATAGAGGGCACCGTCGGCCTGTTTGAAATCAACGTATCCTCGCTGGCGCCACTGGCCGCCGCCTACCGCAGGTATCGGGCCGTGCCCCGATTCCCCACCACCATCCGCGACCTGGCCCTGGTGGTGGATGCGGACGTCACCCACCAGCAGGTGGTGGATATTATCAATGATTTCTCCCTGGTGAGCCAGGTCAGGCTTTTCGATGTGTACTCCGGCCGGCAGGTGGCCGCGGGCAAGAAGTCGCTGGCCTACCGGGTGGTCTACCAGTCTCCCGGCCACACCCTCACCGACGAAGAGGTGAGCCGCGTACAGGAGCAAATCCTCAAAAGGCTCACCAAGGAGCTGGGGGCGACCTTAAGGGGCTAATATTAGTCTGTCAAGTGCCCCATTTCCCCCCCTTGCCCCTTTTCGGTGTTATCTATTCCCACCCAGGCCGCCCTCACCATCCACGGCTTAGCCCGCAGTCTTGTCCCCACCCCAAGGGTGTTTAAGAGGGGCACTAGCCCCTCTTTTTACCAAATTCCCCCTCTCCTGCTGCAAGCCTCGTCAGGAGAGGGGGGAAAAGGGGGTGAGGTAAAAAACCCCCTATTCCCATCTAAAGAACCGCGCCGCCAGCAGCCCCGCCACCACCGTCACGCCCACCGCCACCAGCGAGGCAAACGTATTCCAGCCGAACCCCAGGTACGGGTCCTGCAGCATGAGGATGACGTGCCGGATAATGGTGAAGTTACCGATGGCGTCCATCGCCCCGGTGAGTACCTCCGGGGGCGGGCCGGCTCCGCCCAGTATCATCATCACGAAAAAGAGGATTAACCCCAGCCCCTGCGCCGCCCGCGTCGAGGGGAGGACGGCGCCCAGAAAAAAGCCCAGAGCGGTGAAGCAGAGCAGGCCCAGCAGAAAGGCCGGTATCAGCAGGCCGACCTGCTGCGGAAGGTGCGGCTCGTAGACGAGCAGCCCGAAGGCCAGAATCAACAGGCTGCCGACTACGGCGATGAGCAGACTGACCACCAGCTGCGAGCCCAGCAGCGCCCAGACTGAGATGGACGAGGCCCGCATCCGCCGCAGGACGCCCTTCTCACGGTAGGCGGTAAGGTGCACCGGCAGGGCCACCGTGCCGATGGCCATCATCACCAGAGCGAAATAAGCCGGTATGTAATAATCGAGCGGCCCGACACCGCGGAAGACAGTCATCCCGGCGTCATCCGTGTCCGGGGTATTGCCGAAGACACCGCCCATCACGAAGAGAAAGATAACCGGCAGGGCCAGGGTGAATATCACCGTAATCGGCTCGCGGAGAAAGAGCTTAATTTCCACCCAGGTCAGCCTGGCCAGCGTGCGCATCTCGCTATTCCTCCACATCTTGCCCGGTGAGTTTCAGAAAGACATCCTCCAGGCTCGGCTGCTCCACGCGGAGGTCGGCGGGAACGATGCCGCGCGCTACCAGCGCCGCCGCTACCAGGGCCAGTATCGGGCCGCTGCCCTCCACCTCCACCCGCGGGCCGTTGCGCACCACGTTCTTCACCCCGGCCACGTCCTTAAGCCAGAGCAGGTCTCGTGCTTCGGCGGTAAAGATGACCCTCACCCCCGTGGCGTACTGCGTCACCATGCCCTGCGGCGTGTCCATGGCGACGATTTTCCCCCGGTCGACGATGGCGACGCGGTCGCAGAGGGCCTCGGCCTCCTCCATGAAGTGGGTTACCAGCACCACGGTGGTGCCGCGCTCGCGAATCTCCCGGATGAGCCCCCAGGCCACCCGGCGCGCCGCCGGGTCGAGGCCGGTGGTCATCTCGTCGAGGAAGACGGCCTTCGGGTTGTTGACCAGCGCCAGGGCGATGAGCAGGCGCTGCCGCTGCCCGCCGGAGAGGCTGGCGAAGCTGGCCTTGCGCTTCTCGGTCAGCCCCCACTGCTCCAGGAGGACATGCCAGTCCAGGGCGTCAGGCGTCACCGAGGCGAAGAGGTCGAGGGCCTCCCAGACCCTGATGCGGTCGGGGAGGGCCGATTCCTGCAGCTGCGAGCCGATACGCCGCCGCAGCGCCGCCGCCTGGGTGCGCGGGTCGTAGCCCAGCACGCGGATGCGCCCGGCATCCGGATTACGCAGGGCCTGGAGGCACTCCACCGTCGTCGTCTTGCCGGCGCCGTTGCGGCCCAGCAGGCCGAAGATTTCCCCCTCGGTCACGTTGAAAGAGACGTCGTCCACGGCGACGGTGGCCTTGTAGGTCTTGCGGAGGTTTTCCACGGAGATGATGGGGGTCATTTTCTCTATTATAGGGGTTCGCCCAGGATAGTAGCAATTGAGATAAGGATATAAGGGTTTGGATTATACCACCCGGGCTCTCCCCGCACCCCTACCCCTTTACCCCCCGATTAACTCCTTGAGCCTCCCCACTATCTCCCCGAGCGGGATAATCTCGGCGTCTTTTTCGGTGCGCGCTTTAAGTTCCACGCCGTCCTTCGCCAGGGTGCGCGGGCTGACCGTGACGCGGAAGGGTATCCCCAGCAGGTCGGCGTCGTTGAACTTGACGCCGGGGGACTCCTCGCGGTCGTCGCAGAGTACCTCCAGCCCCGCCGCTACCATATCCTCGTAGAGTTTTTCGGCCACCTCGGCCACGTCCGTCCCCTCGCGGTAGAGCGGGCAGAGGTAGACCTGGTAGGGGGCCAGGGCCAGCGGCCAGACGATGCCCCGCTCGTCGTGGTTCTGCTCGACGGCGGCGGCCATGAGGCGCGAGAGGCCCATGCCGTAGCAGCCCATGACAGCCGGGTGCGACTCGCTCTTTTCGTCGACGAAATCGGCCCCGAATTTGCTGCTGTAGACCGTCCCCAGCTTGAAGATGTGCCCCACCTCGATGCCCTGCGTCGCGGCCAGTTCGCCGCCGCAGGTGGGGCACTTGTCACCGGCGCGGGCCGCGGCGATATCGGCGACGACGTCCGTCTTGAAGTCGCGCGGGTAGTTGACGTTACGGAGGTGCGTGTCCGGCTTGTTGCCACCGGCGACCAGGTTGCTGGCCGTGGTCACCGAATCGTCGGCGACGACCTTGAAGCCCTTCATCCCCACCGGCGAGGCCGCCCCCGGCACGATGCCGGCGGCGACGACCTCGGCCTCGGTGGCCAATCTAAGGTCGGCGGCCTTGAGCTGGTTGCTCAGCTTGACCTCGTTCACGGCCAGGTCGCCGCGGATGACGACAAAGGTCAGTTCACCGTCGGCGACGTAGAAGACGGCCTTGAGGGTGCTGCATTCCGGCACCTTGAGGAAACCGGCCACCTCCTCGATGGTGGCCATGCCGGGCGTGGCCACTTCCTCCACGGGGAGCGGCTTGCCGTTGTCTATCTCTTCTTTGACGCAGGCGGCCTTCTCCACGTTGGCGGCGTACTGGCAGGCCGGGCAGTAGATAATCTCGTCCTCGCCGCTGGGGGCGATGACCATGAACTCGCGGGAGTCCTTGCCGCCGATGGCGCCGCTATCGGCCTCCACCAGCATCGTCGTCAGGCCGCAGCGGTCGTAGACGTTCTGGTAGGCCTGCGTCATCTTGTCGTAGCTTGCGTCCAGGCCGCTTTCGTCGCTGTCGAAGCTGTAGAGGTCTTTCATCAGGAACTCGCGCACGCGTATCAGCCCGCCGCGGGGGCGCGGCTCGTCGCGGAACTTCACCTGAATCTGGTAGAGCAGCTGCGGCAGGTCGCGGTAGCTCTGGATAAACCGCCCGGCCAGCTGGGTGACGACCTCCTCGTGGGTGGGGCCCAGCGCCAGGGGACGCTCGCGGCGGTCGCGGAGGGTGAAGAGCACCTCGCCCAAAGCCCGGTCGCGCCCGCTCTGCTGCCATAGCTCCAAGGGCTGGAGCACCGGCAGGTTCAGCTCCTGACCCCCGGCTGCGTCCATCTCGTCGCGGATGATGGCCTCTATCTTGCGGAGCACCCGCCAGCCCAGCGGCAGGTAGGAATAGACCCCGGCGGCCAGCTGGCTCACCATCCCGGCGCGCAGCAGCAGCCGGTGGCTGACCGTATCGGCCTCGGCGGGGACTTCCCGCAGCGTTCGGGCAAACAGCTTGGAAATACGCACGCTTTAACTCCTTTAAAACCCGGATTATAGCTTGGTGGCCAGCCCCTCGAACTCGGCGCGGATGCTCAGCAGCTCGGTCTCCTGCTCGGTGCGCAGCTCCACCAGCTTGATGTAGAGGGAATTATTGCCCTGGCTCAGGGCCAGATTGGCCTCGTCGTTGAGGGTGTTGCGCAGCTCCACCCGGACGTTATACTTGATGATAAGCTCCTGGTAGCTCTTGATGTCGGCGGGGGTGTCGAAAGTCCAGCCGCGGTAGTAGCCGCCGTTATCCAGGCGGCTGACGGAATAGCCGCCGACGGTCTCCAGGGCCAGGTACTCGCCGGGGGCCACCTCGGCCA
>DAOUEH010000047.1:0-4133 GCA_034430635.1 Dehalococcoidales bacterium
AGAAATACCCCCTGCTCATCATGTCCAACCACGGCCGCTGGCGGGTGCACGCCAACCTGGACGATATCTCCTGGTTCCACGAGATTAAGACGTGCAAGGTCATCGGGGCGGACGGCTACCACTACGAGCCCATCTGGATTCATCAGTCGGACGCGGCCGCGCGGGGCATCGCCCACGGCGACGTGGTAAAGGTCTATAACGAGCGGGGCACCGTCCTCTGCGGCGCCTATGTCACGGAGCGCATCATGCCCGGTACGGTCTACGTCGACCACGGGGCGCGCTACGACCCCATCGTCGTCGGCGAGCTCGACCGGGGCGGCGCCATCAATACCATCTCGCCCCACGCCGTCACCTCGCGTAACTGCGCCGGCATGGCCACCAGCGGCTACCTGGTGGAGGTGGCGCCCGTCGACATGGACGCCCTGCGGCAGCAGCACCCCGAGGCCTTCAACCGCCCCTACGACCCGGCCACGGGGCAGCGTATCGAGCGGGTAATGGCCTGAAAGCCCCGGCCTGGTGTAAAATAGCCCTAGAGAATCCGCCAGAAACGGAGAGGTTCAATGCTGCTCGTCATCGGCATCACCGGGGCCTCCGGGGCCATCTACGGCGTCCGCCTGCTGGAGGTGCTGGCCGACCGTAAAGATATAGAAACGCACCTCATCATCTCCGCCGCCGGGGCGGCCAACCTGCGCTACGAGACCGGCCGGGAGCCGGCAGACGTCAGTAAGCTGGCGGATGTATATTACTACGAGGACGACATCGGCGCCAGCCTCTCCAGCGGCTCCTTCAAACGCGACGGCATGGTCATCGCCCCATGCTCCATGAAGACGCTCTCGGCCATCGCCAACGCCTACGCCGATAACCTCATCGCCCGCGCCGCCGATACCACCCTTAAGGAAAGAAAACGGCTCGTCCTGCTGGTGCGGGAGACCCCGCTGCACCTGGGGCACCTGAGGAACATGGTGCGTGCCACGGAGATGGGGGCCATCTGCTTCCCGCCGGTGCCGGCCCTCTACCACAAGCCGAAGACCATCGCGGACATGGTGGACTATACCGTGGGGCGCGTGCTGGACTTGTTCGATATCAAGCACGACCTTTTGAAGAGATGGGCGGGGCTGCCGGACAAAGACTAATAGAGAACAGCCTTTTCCCCACCTGACCCCTCCCCGTCTGTGTTATCTATTCCCACCCAGGCCACCCTCGCGGCATCCCCGGCTTATCCCGTAGATGCCGCCCCATTAACCCCCGGTGGTGTGGGGGAATATTTCCCATCGAGTAGTGGCAGGATGCCACAGGGCGGGCCGGGTGGGATAAATAAACCGGGGGCGGGGTAAAGGGGGGACTTGCCGCAAGCTATAAAAGAAAGAGGGGGCTTTCGCCCCCTCCATAAATTTCCTCATCCGATGATAATTTATGTAAGCGCCTCCAGCTTCTCCAATCGCCCGGCTCTCTTTTTAGCCACCAGCAGGAAGGCCCGGGGGACATCCGCCATGAGCCCGCGGGACTGCTCGGCGGCCTCGGTATAGAACTTGATAATCTGCTTCTCCACCGCCAGCGCCGCTGCGACGGCGGCCGCCAGGCCGGCGCCATCTTTAAGTGCCGTATTCAGGGTGTAAGCAGTGGGGTCGAGGTTGAAGGCATAGCCCCCCTCGATGGCGTCGGTAATCACACCGTAATAGGCCCGCTCGACCTGGGCGATGTTCTTCCTGTTTTCCGCCCCGAAGGCCCGGAAGGTCTCGGCCCCGGCGGCGTGCCGCCCGGCCAGCTCCTCGTAGAAGGCGGCCGAGTCGGCCTCCAGTTTTTTAGCAAAGCTGATGCTTTCGGAGGCGGTATGCAGGATGTTTTCGGCCATGCTAAAACCACCTCTGGATGACGACCTTGCTCTCCGTGAAGAAGCGGACGGCCTCTTTACCCTGGGTGTGGAGCACGCCGTAGAAGGATTCCTTCATGCCGCTGAAGGGGAAGAAGGCCATGGGCGCCACGATGCCGATGTTGATGCCCACGTTGCCGCTCTCGATGCTGTACTGGTACTCGCGGGCGGCCTTGCCGCTGGTGGTGAAGATGGAGTTGCCGTTGCCGAAGGCGTTGGCGTTGGTTATCCTGATGGCCTCGTCCAGGTCTCTGGCGCGCATGATGCTCATCACCGGGCCGAAGACCTCCTCGCTGCCCATGGCCGAGTCCGGCCGCACGTTCTCCAGGATGGTGGGCCCCAGGAAGCAGGTATCCGGCAGGCCGCCTTCCGGCTTGACGGTACGCCCGTCGAGGAGCAATTTGGCACCGTCCTTGAGGCCGCCCTCGATGTAACGAAGAATCCTGGCCTTTTTATCTTTATCGCGCACCGGGCCCATCTGTATCGACTCGTCCAGCCCGTAGCCGACCCGGATTTTGGAGGCCAGGTCGACGACCCGCTGCACGAACCTCTTATAAAATGCGTCGTCATCCCCGACGATGAGGGCGTTGGCCGCCGCCAGGCAGCGCTGACCGGCGTTGCCGAAATAGGAGGTCATCATGGCGGTCACCGTCCGGTCCACGTCACAGTCGGGCATGATGGTCATGAAGTTCTTGGCGCCGCACTGGGCGATGACCCGCTTGCCCGTCTCCCCGCAGCGCTTGTAGATAACATCCCGCCCCGTGGGCGTGGAGCCGACGAAGGTGATGCCGACGATATCGGGGTGGTCGAGCATGCCGCCCACCACCGTCCGCCCCCCGTGGACGACATTCCAGACCCCCGGCGGGAAACCGGCCTCCTCGGCCAGCTCGGCCAGGCGCGTCTGGCTGTTGGGCACCTCGCTGGAGGGCTTGATGATGACGCAGTTGCCGGTGGCCACGGCGTAGGGCGCCGACCAGAGCGGAATCATCCAGGGGAAGTTGAAGGGCCCGATGATGCCGAAGACCCCCAGGGGGGTGGGAATCACCCACTCGTCGATGCCGTGGGCGATGTCCTCGGAGTAGTAGCCCTGCATCAGGGTGGGGATGCCGCAGGCCACCTCGACGTTCTCGATGCCGCGGCGGGTCTCCCCGCGCGACTCGTCGATGGTCTTGCCGTGCTCCTGCGTCTGGATGCGGCTGACCTCCTCGAAGTTCTCCTCCAGGAGCTCCTTGAGGCGGAAGAGAAACCGCGAGCGGGCCAGCGGTGTGGTGCGGCGCCAGTCGGGGAAGGCCTCCCGGGCCGCGGCGACGGCCTCGTCGATTTCCTCTTTGGTGGAGATGGGGACGCGGGCGATGGTCTTGCAGTTAGCGGGGTTGACCACGTCGACAATCTCGCCTTTGGATTCGACCCACTCGCCGTTGATGTAGTTTTTCAGGGTCCTGACTTCTTTAATAGGTTCATCGAGAAGGGCCATCGGTAAAAACTCCTCCGTCGTATTTGGCCGGTTGTTATTTACCCGGGTCGTCCAGGGTGCGGTAGTAGGCGTCGCCCAGGTCGTTGGGGTTGAAGGTCTCTTTAATCTTACGCTGGTAGCGGAAGGCCTCCGGCTGCGCCGCCGCCGAGAGTATCCGGTCGTGGATGTCCTTGGGGGTGGTGTAGCCGTCCGTCCAGCGGGCGTAGTCGTTCATCTTCTCCATGCCGGGCCCCCAGCCCTTTTCGATGCCGAGCTGCGAGCAGGCGTTGAAGAACTCCAGCGTCCCTTCCGTGGAGGCCTTGTCGTGCGGGTCGAAATGGGTGAAATTCTCCCAGAGGCCATGACCCCCGCCACCCATGCCGCCGATGCCTCCCATCATGCCGTCGCCGCCGGAGGCGACGATATTGCCCTTCTTTTCCCACTCCCGCTTGAAGGCGGTGACCTCCTCGACGCGCGGGATGCCGCCCTCTTCCGCGGCGGAGGTGCCGAAGTCCGGCGTCCCGCCCAGGCCGAAGGCCCCGTCGTAGCCGCCGCCGTAGACCAGGTTGAGGTTCTTGTGCCCCAGCCTGATCATGTAGAGCAGCGACCAGTCGTAGAGGTCGGGCTGCATCATACCCTGTACCTTCCAGCCGCCGGTCTGTTTGAGGATTACGTCCAGGGCCTTATCCTGCCAGTCGATATCCGCCGGGGTCATCCCGGCCAGCACTATCTGGTAATCGCGCATCATGGCGTCGTTGAGCTTCCTGGTCTCCGGGTCTTCCGCCAGCTCGACGATGTCGTAGAGGGTCC
>DAOUEH010000048.1:0-3647 GCA_034430635.1 Dehalococcoidales bacterium
ATTCCCAGCATCAATTTCTTATACATAATCAATCTCCCGTCGTCCGGCTCACCCGCCCGGCCTGTATATTATGTTTACTCTCAAGGTTTCATTGTATTACCGGAGGCCGGGGCTGTCAACACCAAAAAAGAGAGACGGACGATTAAGTCCGTCTCATCGATACTGAAATGGGTTGAAGTCTGGCAGGATATTACGGCGACGGCCTGGCGGGGATATCGGCCTCCAGGAATGCCCGCGCTACCTGAGGGTCGAACTGCGAGCCGCTGCACCGCTTGATTTCATCCAGCGCCTTCGACTCGGGAAGGGCATTGCGGTAGGGGCGGTCCGAGGTCATGGCGTCATAAGTATCGGCCAGCGCCAGGATTCTCGCCCCCAGGGGGATTTTATTCCCACGGACTTTCTGGTCCGGCGTGCCGCCGTCAAAGCGGTCGTGGTGGTGCTTGATGATATCCACAATCTTCTCGTTGACCAGCGACTGCACGATTCCGGAGCCGATATTGGTGTGGTTGAGGATATAGCGGTACTCGTTTGGCGTAAGCTTATCCGGCTTGTTCAGCACGGAGGGGTCAATACCTATCTTGCCGATGTCATGGAGCAGGGCCGCCCAGCGCAGGTCTTCCAGGTCGGCCTCGGACAATCCCATATTTTCGCCGATGATGGCGGCCAGGTTGGTAACCCGGCGGGAATGCCCGGCGGTGTACTTGTCCTTGGCCTCCAGGGCGACGACGAGCGATTCTATGGCCCTGGCAAAGAGCTTCTGGAGCTCGCCGGTCTGCTCCTCCAGTTTGCCTTCGAGGAGGCCGCGGCGCTCCTTGAGCTCGTATTCCAGCCGCTTCTTTTCGAGCACCGTATTGATGCCCTCGATAATCTGCTCGGCGCTGAAAGGCTTGGTGATATAGTCGCGGGCACCGTTCTTCAGGCACTCGATGATGGTCGTCGGCTCGATATCCGCCGTGGCCATGATGATAGCCGTTTCGGGGAATATGGCACTTATCTCCGGCAGCAGCTCCCTGCCCGTCTTGCCCGGCATCTTGATATCCAGAATGACGACCTCGGCCGGCTGGCTTCGCAGGCACTCCATGGCCTTTTCGGCGTTTTCCGCCTCGTAACAGACGAAGCCTTCGCGCGCCAGGCTCTTGCGTATCGTCCGGCGTACCAGTTCCTCGTCGTCGACGATGAGTACCGAGGGCTGCCTTGCTTCAGTGACCATTATTCATATCCCCCTTGGCTATGTTACTAAATCCTTAAAAATGCTGAGTTTACTATTTTATCAAGGGCCTTTTCAGGCGACCGCTTTGCGCACGGCGGAGCTGAGCTCCCGCGGGTCGAAAGGCTTCATGATGCAGGGCCGGCCGGAGTGCTCCAGGAAGTCCTGGATGGTATTATTCAGGGTGTCCCCGGTGACGAATATCAACCTCTCCGCCAGGGGATTGCCGCTGTTCTTCCAGTGCTCGTAGAGCTGCATGCCGGTGATTCCCGGCAGTCTGATATCGGAGATGCACAGGTCGTAGTCTTTCTCGGCGGCGATTTCCCGGGCGGTCAGCCCGTTGTTGGCCAGGTCCACCTCGAAACCGTCGGCGGCGAGCACCCGCTGGCAGAGCCGGCCCAGAACGGCCTCGTCCTCAACGACCAGTATCCTCTTTTTTCCGTTTTCCGGCTTGACCATACCGGGCTCCTTTAGGTGCTGATGGTCGGTAGCTCGACGACGAAGGTGGCCCCCTTGTCCGACGGGCCTTTGGTGTATATCTTCCCGCCGTGGGAGGCGACAATCCCGTAGCAGATGCTGAGACCCAGGCCGGTGCCCTTGCCGACTTCCTTGGTGGTGAAGAAGGGATTGAAAATAACCCCCAGGTTCTCCTTGGAAATACCCGGGCCGTCATCCTCGAAGGAGATATCAATGTGGCCGTTGAACCTCTGGCTGGTGATTTTCAGGGTACCTCGGCCGTGAGTATCCACCATGGCCGTCTCCGCGTTGAGGATGATGTTGAGGAACACCTGCTGCATCTGGAAGTAGTCCGCAAAGACCTCCGGGAGGTCCGGGGCGAAACTGGTCTCAATGGTGATGTTCTGGCCCCGCTGCTCGTAGGCCCGCAGCTTCAGGACGTCTTCCAGTATCTTGGTAATCTGGATGGGCTCCCGCTTGGGGGCGTGCTTCCTGGCGAAGGTAAGGAGGTTCTTGACAATGGCCGCGCACCGCTGGGCCTCGGAGTGGATGGCCTGCAGGTCTTCCTGCGTCTCCGGGGGCATCTCCTCTTTGGTCAGCAGGCTGGAGAGACCGATGATGCTGGTAAGCGGATTGTTCAGCTCGTGGGCCACGCCGGACGCCATTTCGCCCACCGATGCCAGCCGGTCGGTAAGGTACAGCCTCTCCTGTTTCTCCCGTTCCTCGGTAATATCGTTCATGAATACCAGGTACCGGTTGTTCTCCATCTTGACGATGCCGGCGGCGAAGATGCGCGGGACTTCCTGCAGCTGGTAGCGGAACTCGAACGAGAGGCTCTTCTTCTTGGTCTTCATCATGCTGGTGAGGGCGTCGCCGAACTCCTTGACCTTGATGACACGGGCAACCGGCCTGTTCTCGATGTCGTCCTTCGTCAGGAGGAAAGTCCGGTAGAAGGTGTCGTTGGCCAGCAGTACCTCGGTTTCTTCATTGATGACGAGGACGGCATTGGGAATGGTGGCGATAATCTGGTCGATAAGCTCCCGCTGGTACTTGAGGGCGGATTCGGACTTGCGGCGCTCGGTTACATCCCTCAGGGTGGCCAGAGTGCCGATGGGCTTATTATCTTCGTTTACGGTCACCGCGTTGATTTCTACATTCAGCAGCTCGCCATTGGCCCGGTACATCTCGACTTCGTAGGTCGGCACGTTGACCCCGAACAGCCGGAGCATGAAGTTCTTGGCGATAATGGCGATGCTCTTCTTGGGCATCATCCTGGTGAGCGTCTTGAAATTTTTACCCAGCAGCGCGTCGCGGTCATACCCGCCGATGGTGGTTATCCTCTGGTTGATATCGATGATTTTACCCTTCTTGTTCGTGAGGATAATAACATCATTGGCGGATTCGAAAATCATGCGGTACCTTTCCTCTGATTTTCGTATCTTCTCCTCCATCCGCTTGCGCTCGGTAATGTCCGTCGTCACGGCGATGATGCAGTCCTCCCCGGCGATGGTAATCGGCTCGGCGGAGAACAGCATGGTGCGTATCTCGCCTGACTTGGTACGGGCACTGTATTCCTCGTTCACCACCTGGCCGTCCTTGCGGATCTTCTCCAGTATCCTCTCCCGCTGCTCCGGATTGACCCACATATTCAGCTCATTGGAGCTGTGGCCGATGGTCTCCTGGCGCGTCCAGCCGTTATCGCGCGTGAAGCTGTCGTTGACCTCCAGGAAGATGCCTTCTTTCAACGTGGTGATGGAGATGGAGTTGGGGCCGGAGCGGAAGGTCTTGGAGAACTTCTCTTCTGATTCTCTTAGTGCCGCCTCGGCCAGCTTGCGCTCGGTGATGTCACGGCAGACGCAGAAGATGAGCTTCTGCCCGGCGAACGCGGCGCCGTTGGTGCTTATTTCCACATCATAGATAGTGCCGTCCTTGCGGCGGTGCTGCGTCTCAAAGTGGTCGCCTTTTTCATCGACGGTGCGAATCA
>DAOUEH010000049.1:0-5912 GCA_034430635.1 Dehalococcoidales bacterium
AGGAATACCTGGATAAGATAGCCGCCCGGTTCAAGGGCAGGAAAATAGATGTAAATACCAAGGTGCTCGTCGGCAGGCGCGCCAAGACTATCGCCGAATATGTCTCCCGGAGCCACGCCGACCTCATCATCATGGCCACGCACGGGGCCTCGGGGCTGCACCGCCTGGTGCGGGGCAGCGTGGCCGACCGCGTCTTCCGCGCCGCCAGGGTGCCGGTGTTTCTGGTAAGGCCGGAAGACCGCCCTCCGGACAGGTAGGCCGCTAGGTGGAGCCCCCGGCGATATAGTCGTGCAGGTGCTTGACCTGGATGTTGCACTGAAGGAGCATCTCCTCGATGATGTCCCGGATGGAGAGCATGGCCACCAGGCTGTTCCCCGAGATAACCGGCAGGTGGCGGATGCCTCTGTCCGTCATCGTCTTGAGGATATCCTCGATGTTGTCCTCCGGGCGGCAGACGAGGACCTCCTGGGTCATGATGTCCTTGACCCTGGTGCCGCCGACATCGGCCTTGCCCCGGCTGACCCATTCCAGGACGTCCCTCTCCGAGAGGATGCCCACCATCTTCTCCTTGGCATCGTATACCGGCACGGCGCCGATGTGGTTATCCACCAGCTTCTTGATGGCCTCGGACAGGGCGGCGTCCGGCCGGACGGTAACCACCTTGCGGTGGCTTATCCGGGAAATGTCTTTGATTTTCATGACATACCTCCGTACCGGTCTATTCCGTCCATTATAGCAGAAACGGTGCCGGGCGGTAAGTGATTTAGGTAACAAAAGGGTGGCAATCTTGACATTTCGTGCTCAAAAGGGTTATAGTTCAAACCGATGTCTGTTACCGCCGCGTAACGCGTATGAATCTACCCGGCATCATTTCTTGAAAAAGGGGGAGATATCACAACATGGGCAAAATAAATGTCGCCATCATCGGCGTGGGCAACTGCGCCTCTTCTTTCGTCCAGGGCGTTCACTATTACCAGAATGCCAGCGAAGACGAGTTCGTCCCCGGGCTGATGCACGTCAACCTGGGGGGCTACCACATACGGGACATCAATTTCGTGGCCGCCTTCGATATCGATAAGAACAAGGTGGGCAAGGACCTGGCCGAGGCCATCTACGTCAAGCCGAACAATACCTTCAAGTTCTGCGACGTGCCCCTCAAGGGCGTCCGGGTTGACCGGGGTATGACCCACGACGGCCTGGGCAAGTACCTCTCGCAGATAATCCAGAAGGCCCCCGGCCCCACCGCCGATATCGTCGGTATCCTCAAGGAGACCAAGGCGGACGTCGTCATCAACTACCTGCCGGTGGGCAGCGAAGAGGCCACCAAGTGGTACATCGAGCAGGTGCTGGACGCCGGCTGCGGCTTCGTCAACTGCATCCCCGTCTTCATCGCCAAGGAAAAGTACTGGCAGAAGCGCTTCGCCGACCGGGGCCTGCCCGTCATCGGCGACGACATCAAGTCGCAGGTGGGCGCCACCATCACCCACCGCATGCTGGCCCGGCTCTTCCGCGACCGCGGCGTCAAGCTGGAGCATACCTACCAGCTCAACTTCGGCGGCAACACCGATTTCTACAACATGCTGGAGCGCGAGCGGCTGGAATCCAAGAAGATATCCAAGACGACCTCGGTTACCTCGCAGCTGGATTATAAGCTGGACGACCGCGATATCCACGTGGGCCCGTCCGACTACGTGCCCTGGCTCGACGACCGTAAGTTCTGCCACATCCGCATGGAGGGGCGCACCTTCGGCGATGTTCCTCTCATGCTGGAGATGAAGCTGGAGGTCTGGGACAGCCCCAACTCCGCCGGTGTCGTCATCGACGCCGTGCGCTGCTGCAAGCTGGCCCTGGACAAGGGCCTCAAAGGCGAGCTGACGGCGCCGTCCTCGTATTTCATGAAGAGCCCGCCCATCCAGTACACCGATGACGAGGCCCGCCGTAAGGTGGAGGAATTTATCGCCGCCAACCGGCCGCCGGAGAAGACCGCGGCCCCCGAAAGGCGCAAGGCGGCGGCATAACCGGCCATGAAGATAGCGCTGGTATCGCCCTACGATTTTGCCTATCCCGGCGGCGTGGTCAACCATATCTCGTGCCTGCAGCAGCAGTATGCCAAGCTGGGCCACGATGCCAAGATTATCGCCCCGGCCTCGCAGGCGATGTATACCCTGGGCGACCGCTTTATCCGCATCGGCACGCCGCGCTCCATCCCGGTGAGCGGCTCCATCGCCCGGATTACCGTCTCCGTGCGGCTGGAAGAGCAAATCAGGGAGACCTTCACGCGGGAGAAGTTCGATGTCTGCCACCTACACGAGCCGCTCATGCCCAACCTCTGCACCACCATTCTGCGCATGAAGCTGGCCCCCATGGTGGGCACCTTTCACGCCTGCGGCGGGCGTCCCTGGTACACCATGTTTTCGCCCCTGGTCAAGTGGTACCTCGACCGCTGGTTCTGCAAGCTGGACGGACATATCGCCGTCTCGCCGACGGCGCTCGAATACGTCAATACCTATTTCCCCGCCGACTATACCATCATTCCCAACGGCATCGATACCCACCATTTCAATAACCACACCACGCCCTTCGAGGACTTCCGCGACGGCAAGCTCAATATCGTCTTCGTGGGGCGTTTCGAGAAGCGCAAGGGGTTCAACTACCTGCTCAAGGCCTACCAGCTGGTCAAGCGGGAAATTCCGGAAATGCGCCTCATCGCCGTGGGGCCGGGCGTGCGCCTGCGCCGGAAGTACGAGAGGCAGATAAGCCGCCGCCGTCTGGAGGACGTCGTCTTCACAGGCTACGCCAACTACGTGGACTTACCGCGCTATTATAACACCGCCGATATCGTCTGCTTTCCCGCCACCGGCCGGGAGAGCTTCGGCATCGTCCTGCTGGAGGCGATGGCCGCCGGCAAGCCCATCGTGGCCACCTCCATCTCCGGCTATGCCGGCGTCCTCAGCGACGGTATCGAGGGCATCAGCGTGCCGCCGCGGGACGTGGAGGCCCTGGCCGGGGCCCTGCTCCGGCTGGGCCGCGACAGCCGGCTCCGCCGCGAGATGGGCGAGAAGGGCAAACCCAAGGCCCTGGCCTACGACTGGAAGCGCCTGGCGAAAAGGCTGCTGGGCTACTACGCGGCCACACTGGATAAGGTGAACCGGGTCAAGACTTCCGGGGCGCACTGAGGTCATGTCGAAGCTGGAACAAGCCCGCAGGACAATCGCTGCCGGCTTTACGCAGCCCGTGGTCAGGCTGCTGGCCAGGACCCCGCTGACACCCAATGCGGTTACCTGGCTCGGCTTTCTGGTCACCCTCGGCGCGGCCGCCCTCATCGTTACCGGCCATATCTTCGCCGCCGGTTTCGTGGTGCTGGCGGCCGGGCTCTGCGATATGCTCGACGGGGCCCTGGCCAGACTCACCGGGCGGGTCTCCCGCTTCGGCGCCATCCTCGATTCCACCCTCGACCGGCTCTCCGAGGCGGTGCTGCTGCTGGGGCTGCTGCTGGTCTACCTGCGGGGGCAGCAGGTCGGCGAGGGGCTGCTGGTCGGTTTCGCCCTGCTCGGCTCGCTCCTGGTCAGCTATATCCGCGCCCGCGTGGAGGCGATGGGCATCGAGTGCAGGGCGGGGATTTTCACGCGGCCGGAAAGGGTCGTCGTCCTGGCGCTGGGGCTGCTCCTGAGCGGCTTCGACTATGCCCTGGTAGTCGCCCTGGCCGTCATCACCTTTTTCAGCTACTTCACCGCCGCCCAGCGGCTCGTCTATGCCTGGCGGCAGACGAGGGCCTGAAATCGCGGTAAAATAATCGGGTTTTACGAAGGAAACAAGTTGGACAACCCGTGCCCATGATAGTAGAATTGATGCTGGATTTTTAGGTGAACGGAGGATAGTATGCCAGTTGCTGCTGTAATCGGAGCCCAATGGGGGGACGAAGGCAAGGGTAAAATTGTTGATATGCTGGCCGAGAAGGCCGCTTACGTGGTGCGTTTCTCCGGCGGCGATAACGCCGGTCATACCGTGGTAAATCCCCAGGGGGAGTTCAAGCTGCGCCTGATGCCCTCCGGTATCTTTTATCCCGGCACCACGGCCGTCATCGGCAACGGCGTGGTGGTCAATCCCGCCGTGCTGTCTCAGGAGATGGACGATCTTAACTCCCGGGGCGTCGATACCTCCCGCCTGCTCATCAGCGACCGCGCCCACCTGATTATGCCCTACCACATCGTGCTGGAGGGCCTGGAGGAGGAAGCGCGGGGCGGGGCGGCCATCGGCACCACGCGCAAGGGCATCGGCCCCGCCTTTGCCGATAAGGTGGCCCGGATAGGCATCCGCGTCGGAGACCTGCTGGAGAAAGGCGTGCTGCGCGACAAGCTGGCGGCGACGCTGGAATATAAGAACAAGCTGCTCAGCAGGGTATATGGCAAGAACCCGCTCTCGCTGGATGAAATCTACGACCAGTACTGCGGCTACGCCGAGCGATGGGCGCCGTATATCTGCGATACCACCGCCGTCCTGGCCGCCGCCCTGGAGCGTGATGACGCCATCCTCCTCGAAGGGGCCCAGGGCGCCCTGCTCGACCCGGACTTCGGCACCTATCCCTTCGTCACCTCCTCCTCGCCGCTGGCCGGCGGCGGCTGCCTGGGGGCGGGCCTCGGCCCCGACAAGATAAAACACGTCCTGGGCGTTTTCAAGGCCTTTCAGACCCGGGTCGGCGCCGGGCCGATGCCGACCGAGCTTGACGATGACATCGGCCGCACCATCCGGGAGCGCGGGCACGAGTACGGCACCGTCAGCGGCCGCGCCCGCCGCTGCGGCTGGTTCGACGCCGTGGCCGCCCGTTTCAGCGCCCGCCTCAACGGCTTCAACTCGATAGCCGTCACTCGCCTCGACGTCATGGACACGCTGCCGCGGCTGAAGATATGCACCGGCTACAAGGTCAACGGCAAGACCATAACGGACTTCCCGGCCAGCATCGCCACGCTGGAGAAATGCCAGCCCGTCTACGAGGAGCTGCCGGGGTGGGAGAAGCCCACCGACAGCGTGCGCATCTTCACCGACCTCCCCGTGAAGGCACAGAAATACGTCAAGCGCCTCGAGCAACTCGTCGGCTGCCCGGCCAGCCTCATCTCGGTGGGCAAGCGGCGGGAGGATACCATCGTCAGAAGGTCGATATTCTAGTGGCGGTAATCAGAGACGCCCGCGAAGATGACATCCCCGCCATAACTACGCTCTACCGCCAGCTGGCCATCAACCCCACCGATACCGTCCCGGTCCGCTCGCCGGAGGACTGCCGGCGCGTCTTCGCTGAGATGACCGCCTTGCCCGGCTACAGCCTGCTGGTGGCCGAGGACGGGGGAGAGCTCGTCGGCACGCTGGTGGTGGTCGTCCTGCCGGGGCTGGGCCACGGGGTCTCGCCCTTCGCCGTGGTGGAGTACGTGGTGGTTGATGAGGCCCGGCGCGGGCAGGGCATCGGGCGGATGCTGATGGAGGAAGTGCTTCAGCGGGCCAGGGCCGCCGGCTGCTACAAGGTGATGCTCACCAGCGATAAGCGGCGCACGGCCGCCCACGAGTTCTACAAGGCGGTGGGATTTACGGCCTCGGCGCACGGGTTCAAACTATATTTTACAGATAGCGACGGTATGTAATCCGCCCGGCAATCATCATCTGCTTCCGTCACTGATTTTATAATCCTTCTTCTTGAGATAATTACCGAGCAGTATCGCCGATATGATTACAAGAATCAAAGAAACCGCCAGCCTGATGACGCTGAAAGTGATTCCCAGAAAAGACGCTTCAAAAATCGTCATCGGGATTCTACAAACGGCGGCGGCACCAATGTAGGTAAAGATAACGTTGAGCCTGGCCCCTTTACTGTACATGGAATAGGCAACCGGAAAGGCCACATACAGGCCGCCGACGGTAGCGCC
>DAOUEH010000050.1:0-4937 GCA_034430635.1 Dehalococcoidales bacterium
GGAGAGGCGGTGATGAACATGCAGCCTAATGTTGTTATCCTCTGCGGGGGCATGGGCACCAGGCTTCGGGAAGAGACCGAGGCCAAGCCCAAGCCCATGGTGAAAATCGGCGGCAAGCCCATCCTGTGGCATATCATGAAGATATATGCCCACCACGGCTTCAAGGACTTCATCCTCTGCCTGGGATATCGGGGCGAGCTTATCAAGGACTACTTCCTCAACTTCGATATGCTCAATAACGACTTCACCATCACCCTGGGGCAGAACAGGGAAATCGTCAAGCACAATAACCTGGACGAGAGCGACTGGCAGGTGACCCTGGCCGATACCGGCCCCGATACGCTCAAGGGCGCCCGCCTGAAGCGGATTGAAAAATACATTACGGGCGACGAGTTCATGGTGACCTACGGCGACGGTGTGGCCGATATAGATATCAAAAAGCTGCTGGCCTTCCATCGCGCCCACGGCAAGCTGGCCACGGTGACCGGGGTGCGGCCGCCGTCTCTCTTCGGGGAGCTCAAGGTAAACGGCGACAAGACCGCCCTGTTCTCCGAGAAGCCGCAGGCCGCGGCGGGGCTCATCAGCGGGGGGTTCTTCGTCTTCAACCGCGGGCTCTTCGATTACCTCACCGCCGAGGACGGCTGCGACTTCGAGAAAGGCCCGCTGGAGCGAATCGCCGCCGCGGGGCAGCTCACGGTCTACCACCACGAGGGCACCTGGGCCTGCATGGACACCTACCGCGACGTGCAGTTCCTCAACCGGCTCTGGGAGCAGGACAGGGCCTTCTGGAAGGCATGGGCATAGCCATGAAAGATAAATACTGGCGCCAGAAAAACGTCTTCATCACCGGGTGCACCGGCCTGCTGGGCAGCTGGCTTTGTGAAGCGCTGGTCGGGCGCGGGGCGAACTGCGTGGGGCTGGTGCGCGATAGCGTCCCCCGGGCCAACTTCTACCGGCTGGGGCTGGAGGGGCTTATCACCACCGTGCACGGCGAGGTGGAGGACTACCTGCTCCTGGAGAGGATTATCAACGAGTACGAAATCGACAGCGTCTTTCACCTGGCGGCGCAGACCATCGTCACCATCGCCAACCGCAATCCCCTGTCCACCTTCGAGGCCAATATCCGGGGCACCTGGAACCTCCTGGAGGCCTGCCGCCGCAACCCTACGGTTAAAAGAATCGTGGTGGCCTCCAGCGACAAGGCCTACGGCGAGCACGAAGCGCTGCCCTATAAAGAGGAGGCGCCCCTGAGCGGCGCCCACCCCTACGACGTCTCCAAGAGCTGCGCCGATTTAATCGCGGCGACCTTCCACGCCACCTACGGCCTGCCCGTCTGCGTGACCCGCTGCGGCAACTTCTACGGCGGCGGCGACCTCAACTTCAACCGCATCGTCCCCGGCACCATCCGGTCGGCGCTCAGCGGCGAGCCGCCGGTCATCCGCAGCGACGGCTCGCTCATCCGCGACTATTTCTACATCCAGGACGGCGTGGCGGCCTACCTGCAACTGGCCGAGCGGATGGACACCCTCCCGGTTCACGGCCAGGCCTTCAACTTCAGTAACGAAAACCAGCTGACCGTGCTGGAGATAACCAATAAAATCCTCGGCCTCATGGGCCGGGAGGACCTGTCGCCGGTAGTGCTCGGCGAGACGAAAGGCGAGATAAACCACCAGTATCTCTCGGCGGAGAAGGCGCGTAAGACGCTGGGCTGGAAACCGCAGTACTCGCTGGAGGCGGGCCTCCGGGAGACGATAGCCTGGTACGAGGAGTTTTTCCGGGATGATTGACGGTATTTTCATCAAGGCGCTGCGGCAGATACCCGACGAGCGCGGCAAAATCATGCACATGCTCCGCGCCGACGACCCGCACTTTGAAAAGTTCGGCGAGATATATTTTTCCGTGGTCAATCCCGGCGTCGTCAAGGGGTGGCACATCCACCAGGAGATGACCCTCAACTACGCCGTCGTCAGCGGCCGCATCAAGCTGGCCCTCTACGACCCCCGGGAAGGCTCGCCGACAAAGGGCGAGGTGCAGGAAATTTTCCTGGGCGATGATAACTACGCCCTGGTGCGCATCCCGCCGGGGATATATAACGGCTTCAAGGGGCTGGGCGACCGGCCCGCCATCGTCGCCAACTGCGCCACCCTGCCCCACGACCCGGAGGAAATCGGGCGGCTCGACCCGTTCGAAAACGAAATCCCCTACGACTGGGGCCGAGAGGACGACTGAGGTAACAGGATGACTTTAGTCAGCGTTATCATGAACTGTCGCAACTCCCGCGAGTACCTGCGGGAGGCGCTGGACAGCGTCTACGGGCAGACCTTCAAGGACTGGGAGATTGTCTTCTGGGACAACCTCTCCAGCGACGGCAGCGGCGAAATCGCCCGGGGCTACCGGGGGCCGCTGCGCTACTTCCGGGGCGATACTCTGCTGCCCCTGGGGGCCGCCCGCAACGCCGCCATCGCCGAGGCGCGGGGCAAGTACATCGCCTTCCTCGACTGCGACGACATCTGGGCCCCGGAGAAGCTCAAGTGCCAGGTAGCCCTCCTGGAGCGGGGCAGCGCCCTGGTCTACGCCGACTGCAATCTCATCGACGCCAGCGGCGACATCCGACAGGACAGCTACTGGACGGCCAGCCGCCCCGCCCGCGGCCGCGCCCTCAACGAGCTGCTGGAGATAAACTTCATCCCCATGCCCACGGTCGTCGTCAGCCGGGAGGCACTGCATCAGGTCGGGCCCTTCCAGCCGGGATACGAAATGGCCGAGGAGTACGAGCTCTGGCTGCGGATTGCCGCCCGCTACCCCATAGACTACGTGGCGGCCCCCCTGGCCAGCTACCGCGTCTACGACCAGAGCGCCTCCGGGAGAAACGCCGCCCGCCTCTACCGCGAAGTTATCGAGATACTGGGCCGCTGGCGGGTTGAGGCCGCCGGCAGCGGCGCCGATACCGCGGCGATTAAGTACCGCCAGGCGCGGCTCTACCTGGCCCTTATCAAGCAGCACCTCAAAGACAGCCAGTTCGCCGGTATTTTCGGGGAGGCGGCGGGGTATCTCAAGCTCTTCCCCCAGAACCTGGAGATTTTACCTTCGCTGGTTCTGGAGGGGGGAAGCCCGCACGACAGGGGATAGATATATGGATAAAGCAGTCGTTACCGGCGGGGCCGGTTTCATCGGGTCGCATCTGGCGGAGGCGCTGGCCGGGGAAGGCTACCGCGTCACGATAGTGGACGACCTCTCCGGCGGCAAGCCGGAGAATATCGCCGGGCTGGCGGCGAACCCCGCCGTGGAGTTCGTCCGCGGCAGCGTCACCGATTTGCCCCTCTTGCAGCAGGCCCTGCGGGGCGCCCGCTACTGCTTTCACCTGGCGGCCATCCCCAGCGTCCCCCGCAGCATCGCCGACCCGCTGCCCTCGCTGGAGGTCAACATCGGCGGGACGCTCAACGTGCTGCTGGCGGCGCGTGATAACGGCGTCGCCAGGGTCGTCTTCGCCTCGTCGTCGTCGGTCTACGGCGATACCCCCACCCTCCCCAAGCGGGAGGCAATGACGCCCCGGCCGCTCTCGCCCTACGCCATTACCAAGCTCACCGGCGAGCACTACTGCCGGGTCTTCAACGATACCTACCATTTGCCGACCGTATGCCTGCGGTATTTCAACGTCTTCGGCCCCCGGCAGGACCCGGACTCGCCCTACGCCGCCGTCATCCCCCGCTTCGTGAAGAGCATCCGGGAGGGTAAGCCGCCGGTCATCTTCGGCGACGGCGAGCAGACGCGCGACTTTACCTTCGTAAAAGACGTGGTGCGGGCCAACCGGCTGGCCGCCAAATCGGACATTACCGGCGTGATTAATGTCAGCCGCGGCCAGGGCATCACCATCAACCGCCTGGCGGAGACCATCCTCGGCGAGCTGGGCAGCGACCTGCGGCCGGAGTACCGGCCCGCCCGCCCCGGCGACATCAAGGACAGCCTGGCGGACATCAGCCGGGCCAGGAGCATCGGCTACAAGCCGGGGGACAGCTTCGAGGCGAGCCTCAGGGAGACCCTGGACTGGTATCGCGTCGGGAGCCGCGTCTAGACCGGCCGCCCGGAGACGAGCCCGCGGTAGAGTCCCTCCATCTTGGCCATCTCGCGGCTCAGTTCGGCCCGCTCCATGACGATGCGGCGGCCTCCTTGGCCGAATTGCGTACGCAGCTTACCGTTTCCGATTAGTTGCACAATCCGCCCGGCCAGCGCTGCGCTGTCGTCGACGGCCACCCGGTAGCCGTTCTTGCCCTCCTCCACCCAGGGGCGGTTGGCGGGGATATCGGTGACCACCGGGGGCAGCCCGCAGGCCATCGCCTCCTGGAGGCTGATGGAGGTGCCGTCGGAGAGGGAGGTGGAAACATAGACATCCGCGGCGGCGAGCAGGCCGGGCAGCTTATCGGGCGGCACCCAGCCGGCGAACCTGACGGCCCCGCCGACCCCCAGCGAGCCCGCCAGACTTTCCAGATATTTCCGCTGCTCGCCGTCGCCAGCCAGGACGAAGACCGCCTCCGGCACCCGCGCCAGGACGAGCGGCACGGCCCGGAGGAGCATCTCCAGGTGGTAGACCGGGCGGAGCTTGCGGGTGGAGACGACCACCGGCGCCCCCTCGGGGATACCGGGGATGGCCGCGCCGGGCGCCGGGCGGAACCGCTGCGTGTCCACCCCGTGGTAAATCACCGCGGTCTTTGGCGCCGCCGCCCCCAGCCCCACGGCCGCCTCCACCAGGTGCTCGCCGTTACAGGTCACCAGGTCGGCGCGCTTGAGGGCGTAGCGCTTGAGCATCATCAGCAGGGGGTTTCTCCGGGGCTCCAGCAGCACGTCCGAGCCCCAGACGCTCATCACCAGGGGGTGACGGCCGGTCATGGCGGCGATATAGGCGTAGGCCCCGATGGCGTGGGCGTGGACGATATCCGGCT
>DAOUEH010000051.1:0-3251 GCA_034430635.1 Dehalococcoidales bacterium
CCGGAGGCGGAGCTGGCCAAGGCCAAGGAGCTCTTCAAGGGGCGCATCCTGCTGCGCATGGAGGACAGCCGCAGCGTGGCCGGGTGGATGGGCGGGCAGGAAATCCTCACCGGGCGTATCCTCACCGAGGACGAAGTCATCGCCGCTACCGATGCCATTACCGCAGCGGAGGTGAAGCGTCTGGCCGGGGAGCTGCTGGTGGGGGAGAAGCTGCGCCTGGCCGTGGTGGGCCCGGTCGACCCGGACGAGCCGCTGGAAGATTTACTGAAGCTCTAGGGTATTTCTATAAGCCGGGGAGTTTTATCCCCTGACCCCACCCCACCTTAGATATTTTTTCCCACCCACCCGCCCTGCGGCATCCTGCCGCTACTCAGGGGTTCTCCGCCCCTCCCTTCGGGACAAATCTCCCTTAGTCCCTTCCTTCGACAGGCTCAGGACAGGCTCTTACGAATGAGGGAGACAGATTGGCTTAATACTTTAATTTTAGGGTAGGCACTATCATCCTCTCCCTTTGGTAAAGGGAGAGTTAGAGAGGGCTTTTCTCTACGGGCTAAGCCGCCGATGATAGAGGGCGGCCGGGTGGGAATAGATAACTCCGAGGGGCGGGGAGGACTTTCCTGGTTATCCCTTAGGGAAATATTCGCAGGCTTCGCGGATGCACTCTTTATTGCGATTTACATAACGGCAGGCAATATCCGGCCCCGTCTCAAGGTCGATGCCCAGGCGCTCCCTGAGGAACTCCACCGATGCCTCCAGCGCCCGGCGGCTGGCCCTCTTGCAGCAGCGCGGCCCGCCGTCCAGCATTTTACCCAGGGCGTAGGCCGTGGCCTCGTTGGCCAGCGTGCGCTCCCGCCCGGTAAGCGGCGTGGCCCCGGTAAGCGCGCTGACGGCCGTACCCACGCCGATGGCGGCGCCGCAGACCCCGTGCGAGCCGCACCAGCCGCCGGGGACTTTGGCCCCGCGCTCCAGCGCCTTTTCGATGGCGTCATCCGGGACGGGGTAGCCGGAGTTAGCGGCGGCGGCCACGATGACGGCCGGCACCATGGCGTGGTGCTCCGGGCCGTGCATCGGCACGGCGGGATGGGACATGACCTGCTCCAGTATCTCGCCGGGGGAGGTGCTGGTGGTTGCGGCCAGTACCTCGCGCAGGACATCGAGGGCGTTCTGGCTGTGGCAGCTATCGCAGACGTAGTGGCCCTCGGGACAGTAAATCAGGGCGGGAGAAGACCGGCCGCAGAAGGTGCACGTCCTGGTCACCTCTTCCGTCCCGTAGACGAGGGGCTTACCGCAAACGCCGCAGTTGTCCTTCGATTCCATCGTCATTTCGCCTGACAAAATATACCTCTAATTTAAGTATAGGGCGGTTGGGCCGGTGCGGTCAATCGGCCTTAACGGAAGAAGAGCCGCCCCAGCAGGGTCTCTCTCACGGTGATGGCGCTGGCGGGGCACAGCTCCTGGCAGCAGAAACAGCGGATGCAGAGGTCGTAGTCGTGGGCCGGGGGGCGCGACTCGTCCCCGCCGACCCAGTCCACCGCTTTGGGGGTGACCGGACAGTGGCGGATACAGGTGCCGCAGCGGGTACATAAGGCCGCGTCGATGACCGGCCGGGCGCTGGTGCGGTTCTTGAAAAAGCGGCTGAAACGCCCGCCGCCGGAGGCCACCGGGGGCCGGCGGACGCAATCGAAATCGCGGCAGATGAAATCGTTCACGTCTTCGCCGACGACCTCGATGTTATCGTAATGATAGGTGCCCAGACCGGCCCGCTCGCCCGGCGCCGAGGTGGGTACGAAGGTGGGGTCGAGGTCGATGATTTTACAGGCCACGGCGTCCAGGGCGATGGGGTCGTCGGAGATAAGCAGGGCGCCCAGCTTACGCGGGCGGCCGCTGCGGGGGCCGTTGCCCTCCATGGCCATGACGGCGTCCATGATGTAGAGCCGCGGCCGGATGAGGGTATTCAAATCCACGAGCATGGTGGCGAAGGCGAAGGGGTCGGGGGTTTTGGCGTGGTGCTGGCCCTTGAGGAGCCCGGGCACGCAGCCGAACTGGTTCTTGACGGCCCCGGTCATCCGCGTCAGGCCGTGCGTTTTCAGCTTGGGCAGGCTTACCAGGCCGTCGGCGTCAAGGACGCCGTTGGCGACGACGAAACGCTTGATGAGGAGGCCGTCCCGGTGGGAGACCGCCCGGCCGTGGGAGAAGTCCGCCAGTTCAATCCCCAGCTCGTCGGCGACCTGCTTGAGGCCGGCGATTCTCATGTTCACGGCAGCGCCGCCGAAGCCGGGCGAGTCGCCGCAGGTTAGGCTTACACCCGCCTCCAGGAGCAAGCTCCCCACCGCCCGGAAGACGGCCGGGTGCGTGCAGACGCACTTATCGGGGCTGGCGCCGATGAGGACGTTGGGCTTGAGGACGATGCGCTCGCCGGGCCGGATAAAGCGGGCCAGCCCGCCGAGGAGGTCGAGCCCCCGGCGCACCGCCGCCGCTACCTTCTCCGGCGCGTAGTCGGGGCAGGCCACCAGGGCGACGCGGGCCTTTGGCGCGGTTTTATTCATCGTCTACCATATATGGTAGAATTTTTATGGACCAAGGTCAAACAGGGTGACAGATGCCGGATGCCGATTTAATCCTGAGGAACGCCCGCGTGCTGGCCGGAGGGGACGGCCCGCCCGCTACACTGGTGGCCATCAGCGGCGATAAGATTACCGCCGTCGCCGGCGAGGACGACTATGAATCGCTCGCCGGGGCGAAGACGCGGGTCATCGATTGCGGCGGCCGGACGCTGGCGCCCGGTTTCAACGACGCCCACCTGCACCTCTTTTCGCTCGTTTCCAGCCTCCGCGGCATCGACATCCGCCCGCCGGAGGTAAACTCCATCGCCGCTATCAGGGAGGCCGTCCGCCTGAGGGCGAGCCAGACCCCGCCGGGTACGTGGCTGAGCGGCAGCGGCTATGACGAGTTCTATCTGAAAGAAAAGCGCCACCCCACCCGCCGCGACCTGGACGGGGCCGCCCCCGACCACCCCGTGATACTGAGCCACCGCTCGCTGCACGCCTGCGTCCTCAACAGCCGGGCGCTGGCGCTGGCCGGTATCGGACCGGAGACGGAAGAGCCGCCCGGGGCGCGCATCGAGCGCGACCTGGCCACCGGCGAGCCCAACGGCATCCTCTACGGGATGCTGGGCTATATACACGAGAAAGTGATGCCGCCGCTGGCCGCCGCCGAGCTTAACGAGGGCATCTCTCTGGCGAACCGGCACC
>DAOUEH010000052.1:0-1991 GCA_034430635.1 Dehalococcoidales bacterium
CGGGCGGCCTATTATCTGGGGATAGGTCTCGTCAACGTGACCAATATCTTCAACCCGGAGATGATTATCATCGGCGGCAGCCTGGCCGCCCTGGGGGATATGTTAATCGAGCCGGGGCGGCGCATGGTCGCCGAGCGGGCCTTTTCGATATCGGCGCGGGCGGTGCGCATCGTCACGGCCAGGCTCGGCAACGAGGCCGGGGTCTGCGGCGCCGCCGTCTTCGCCCGTGAGGGGGCCGGAGGAGCCAATGATGCGAGTACGTAAGGCCGTGATTACCGCCGCCGGCTGGGGCACCCGGTTCCTGCCGGTGACCCGGTCGCAGCCCAAGGAGATGCTGCCCCTGGTGGATAAGCCTCTCATTCAGTACGCCGTGGCCGAGGCACTGGCCTCCGGCATCGAGCAGATTATCATTATCACCTCCCCGGGCAAGCGCGCCATCGAGGACTATTTCCAGCCAGCCCCGGAGCTGGAGGATTACCTGGAGCGCAAGGGCGAGACGGCCCTGCTGGCGCAGATGCGGGAGATATCCGGCATGGTCGATATCCAATACATCTACCAGGAGGAGCCGCTGGGGCTGGGGCACGCCGTTCTCACGGCCCGGGACGCCATCGGCAGCGAGCCTTTCGCCGTTATCCTCCCCGATGATGTCATCGACAGCCGTGTCCCCAGCCTGAAGAGCATGATGGCGATACACCAGAGATATGATTGCGGCGTGCTGGCGGTGGAGACCATCGCCGACGAGGATACCCGCCGGTACGGCATCATCGAGCCGGAGCCGGTGGCGGCGGGCATCTACCGGGTGCTGAGCCTGGTGGAGAAGCCGGAGCCGGCCCAGGCCCCCTCGCGTCTCGGTATCGTGGGGCGTTACATTTTGACACCGCGGATATTCGACGCCATCCGCGACACCAGGAAGGACGAACGCGGCGAGGTGCAGCTCACCGACGCCCTGCAACGCCTCCTCAAGCAGCAGAAGCTCTACGCCTGCGAGATAGAGGGCACGCGCTACGATACCGGCACGCCGCCGGGCTGGCTCAAGGCCAACGTGGCCCTGGCCCTCAAGCGCGACGACATCGGGCCGGAGTTCCGGGAGTATCTCAAGAAACTACTGAAGTAAAAAAAATTATTCCGGCGGCAGCGACGGCGGGTTTGTCTCGTCTAAATAGCTCTGCAGGATAATAGCCGCGGCGGCGGCATCGTACCGGGTATCCTTGCCCGTCTTACGGGTCTGCCCCAGACGCTCTCGGGCGGTTACCGTGGAGAGCCGCTCGTCCCGTAAATGGACGGGGATTTCGATACGGCTGAGCAGAAGATTTATAAAGGCCTCGGTCTTCTCCGCCTGAGCCCCCCGGGTGCCGTCCATGTTCAGGGGCAGCCCGGCGACGACCTGCTCGACCTCTTTTCCCCGGATGATGACGGTGATTTCATCTATCGCCGTATCGTCGTCGGTGCGCTCGATGATGGTGAGAGGGCTGGCCAGGATGCCCAGCGGGTCGCTCACGGCCACGCCGATGCGGCTATCGCCGATATCGAGCCCCATGATGCGCATTATATCAGGTCTTTCACCAGGCGCAGGGCCGCCTCAAGCTTGCCCTTGTCCCGGCCCCCCGCCTGGGCGAAATCGGGACGGCCGCCGCCCCCGCCGCCGGCTACCTGCGACACCTGTTTGACGATGTCCCCGGCGTTGTAGCCCTTCTTCACCAGGTCGGGCGTGACGGCAGCGATGAAGACGGGCCTCTCACCGCTGACGGCCCCCAGCACGACGATGACGCTCCCCAGCCGGTCGCGGATGAAATCGGCCATATCCCGCAGGGTCTGCTGATTGGCCGAGGCGACCGGCGCCGAAAGCACGTTGACGCCTTTAACCTCAATCACCTTGCTTAAAAGAGATTCGGCCTCCTGGCGGGCCAGTTCTTTTTCCAGGGAGAGGACGAGCTTGCGCTCCTTGTCCAGCTCGGTAAGCAGGCCGGTAACCTTCTCGGCGACGGACTCCG